>JAESTN010000146.1 GCA_016763595.1 Flavobacteriaceae bacterium
GGCTTTACAGGAAATGATCATTTGGGTTTTCCTAATTCAGATATTACAAGTCAAGTAGAGTACCACAACCCAGATGTATTATTTTTCTCAGGTGACCAATTGTATGAGCCAACAGGAGGCTATGGAGTTCAGCGGTTTCCACATGATAAAGCAATATTAGATTATTTACGAAAATGGTATATGTATGGTTGGGCTTTTAGAGATTTGATGAAAGACAGACCTACAATAAGCATTACTGATGATCATGATGTGTTTCATGGAAATATATGGGGAGCTGGAGGAAAAGCAACTCCCAAAGATTTTGGCTATGGAGCGAAGGCACAAGATGCAGGTGGGTATAAGATGCCTGCTTTGTGGGTAAATATGGTTCAAAGAACGCAAACAAGTCATTTGCCAGATCCATTTGATCCAACTCCAGTAAGTCAAGGTATTGGTACGTATTATACCGACATGGATTATGGTGGGATTAGTTTTGCAATTCTAGAAGACAGAAAATTTAAGTCAGCACCGAAAGCATTGTTACCAAAAGCAGATATTTGGAATGGTTGGGCTCAAAATAAAAAGTTTGATATGAAAAAAGAAGGAGATGTTTCTGGGGCAAAATTGTTGGGAGATCGACAGTTGTTGTTTTTAGAGCATTGGGTTTCTGATTGGAGTGAACAAACATCAATGAAAATGTTGTTGTCACAGACAATTTTCGCAAATGTTGCCACCTTACCAAAAGAAGCAATGTCTGGCGCAATTATTCCTAAATTGAGAATTATGCACCAAGGAGATTATGCTAAAAATGATAGACCTGTGGCAGATTTAGACTCAAATGGATGGCCACAATCTGGAAGGAATTCTGCAGTGAAAATTCTAAGAAAAGGATTTGCGGTTCATTTAGCTGGGGACCAACATTTGGGCTCAACAATTCAATATGGAGTAGATGATTGGGGTGATAGTGGATTTGCGTTGTGTGTGCCTTCTATTTCTAATCATTGGCCTAGAAGATGGTATCCTTTGGTAAAAGGCGTTGATAGAAATCCAGATAAACCAAAATATACAGGTGGGTTTGAAGATGGATTTGGAAATAAAATGACGGTATTTGCAGTGTCAAATCCAACATTTACAAATAAAAAACCTTCAAGGTTGCATGATAGAGCTACTGGATATGGAATTGTTAGATTGAACAAAAAAACAAGAGAAATTGTGATGGAATGCTGGCCTAGATTGGCAAACCCGAAAAATGGAGACGGAGATCAATACGAAGGGTGGCCAATAACAATTCAACAAGAACAAAATTATGGAAAAAAAGCAGTGGCTTATTTACCTGAATTAAAAATTACTGGAATTGAAAATCCAGTACTTCAAGTTGTTGATAATACAGCTAAAGAAATTGTGTATACACTAAGAATTAAAGGGAACAATTTCACCCCTAAAGTATTTAATGCTTCACACTCTTATACATTGAAAATGGGTGCTTCGACGAGCAATTTCACAAAAACAATAAAAAATATAGTACCAACTAAAGAAGCTTCAGTTCTTACTGTTAATTTCAATGAATAAAAGCATATTGAAAACTATTGAATGGATTTTAAGAATTGGAATTTTCCTGTGTTTTTTAGGGCATGGAGTCATTGCGCTAGGTGAAAACACAGCTTGGATTCCTTACCTAGAGCTGCTTGGTTTAAAAGGAAATGTTGCACTTGATGTGATGTTTATTATTGGAATAGTAGATGTTCTTGTAGCGTTTGTTATTTTAATAAAACCGATAAAAATTATTGTTTTTTGGGCTTGTTTTTGGACGTTAATAACAGCTCTTGTCAGGCCAATTTCTGGGGAGTCAATTTGGACATTTGTTGAGCGAGGCCCTAATTGGATTACACCAATTCTGTTGTACTTAGTTCTTTATAAAATTCAAAAAAAACTTATTGATTAGAGTTTATCAAACATTTCTCATTTTTCCATTTGCCCTTCAGTTCTTTTTTAGAGAGTAATTTGTCATCACAAGTCAAGTATTCTTTTTTGTAATCTTTTTTAATGACCTTTAATTTACCTGCTAAAATAGCATTGATAATTGTATAAATCAATCCGTTTTTTGGATGTGGAACGCCTTTTTGTGTAAAGATTAGACCAACGTTGTTGTTATACAAATCCATGTCAGAGGAGACTTTATCGGGTGCCTCTCCATCTTCTAATGAACTATTTTTGTATTGCTGATAGTTAGCCTTCTCGTGTGCTTTTCCTAAAGATTTAGCCGCTCTTTTTCCTATTTCTTGATGTAGGCGAGCCATCCAATAGGCGTGCCTAAATGCATCTACCTGTCCACCACTTTTATCGCCATCTAATAAAGGTGTTTTGGCAATGGAATCTGCAACGTGTTGTGCTTCTTTGGCTACTACATATGCTTTTTTTGCTTTAAAAACATGAAAGACTGTCCATGTTTTTTCTGCGCAAGATAATTTCTTAAATCGCTGCCAATTAGATTGAGAGTACCCAGAAAAAGAAAATAATAGAACATAAAAAAGCAGTACTTTCTTCATAAGATAAAAGTACTGCTTTTATGAAACCATAAGACTTAAAATTATTTAATTTCTAAGGTTTGTTTTTGGTTACCAACTTTCAACGTGTATGTTCCTTTTGGTAAATAGTACACATCATTTTGTGCCGCTTTTAAGGTGGCTTTCTTATGTGCTTTAGCATATGCTTTTCTACCTTTTTTAGAAAATGAAACATCAAAAGAAGTGGGATTAAATCCTTTGATTGCATTTACAGTAAATGAATTTACTTGAATCGTTCCTGAAAAGACATTAACAGTAACTTTTTTTGCCGAATTTGAAAATAAAGAGAGTCCTACTTTTGGCAAATTTGGTTTTGACCATTGACTCCAAGAACTTCCCCAACGAGAAGATTTACGAATGCTTTTTACTTCAAATAAATGAGCTGACTCAGAACTTATATCATTGAATTTCTGTACTTGTGCAATGCTTGTTTTGTAGATACTTCTACCATGTGTTCCAACAAGTAATTCTTTGTCTCTTTCTTGTATTACAATGTCATGAACAGCTACATTTGGTAGGCCATTGCTAAACGCATGCCAATCAGTACCGTTGTTAAAAGAAACATACAATCCATTGTCTGTTCCGGCATATAAAATATGTTCGTTTTCTGTATCTTCTTTAATTACATTTACCGCAGAGGAAGGGATGTTACTACTAATACTTTTCCAGGTTTGTCCATAGTTTTCTGACGAATACATATACACACCAAAATCATCAGAACGCATTCCGTTTAAAGTAACATACACGCTGCCTTTTTTATATTTAGAGGCGATTATTCTACTTACCCATAAGTTTTTTGGCAAGTTTCCTGTAATATTATTCCATGTGTTTCCGCCATCTTTTGTTACGTGAATCAAGCCATCATCAGAACCTGTATAGATCAATCCAAATTGTAATGGGCTTTCAGAAATTGTAGCTAAGGTTCCGTAAGGCACATTTCCTTTTTTACCACCTGTTGTTAAATCATCAGAAATAACTTCAAAAGTATTTCCTTGGTCCATAGAACGCAATAATTTATTGGCACCCATGTATAAAATATCTTGATTGTGTGGCGATAATAGGATTGGTGTTTGCCAATTATATCTGTAAGGAGAATCTCCTAATTTATGTTTAGGGTGAATAGATTTTCTTTTACCTGTTTTTAAATTCAACCTAAAATAATATCCAAATTGTGAACCCGTATATACGGTTTCATTATCTCTAGTATCAATCTGAACTTGCATTCCATCTCCACCACCAATTCTTTTATATGCGTAGTTTCCAGAGCCATTCCATCCTTTAGAAAAACGGTAGTTACTTGGTCCATACCAAACCCCGTTGTCTTGTAAGCCTCCAAAAACATTGTAGGGTTTTTTGTTGTCAACATTAATAGCATAAAATTGTCCAACTGCCTGTGGATTGTTTTTCGTCCAGTTTTTACCATCATCAAAAGTGATGTTGATACCACCATCATTTCCGTTTACAATATGACCCGGTTTATTTGGATTTACCCATAAAGCTTGATGATCTGAGTGCATGTTTGATGCGCCAATATTTTTGAATGTTTTACCACCGTCATTAGATTTTAATAAAGGAACTCCGCCAATATAAATCTTATTTTGATCTAGTTGACTTACGCCTATAATACCAAAGTAATATCCATAAGAACTATATACGCCATCTAAATACCCTTTGTGTGTTTTCTTCCAAGAACTACCTCCAGTTGTAGACTTGTACACTTCTGCTCCAATTACAGGCGAGTTGAATAATCTAGAGTTTGCATCTTCTAAATAACTTGCTAAATGACTTGGCTTTAAACTTCCTTTTTTAACCGCAGCTTTTACAGTTGTAGCGGTTTCACTTCTATCAAAACGATTGCTTCGCAAATAGGTGTTTAATTGTTTGTCATCTAATTTCGAAAAAGCAGCAACAGACATGGTTTTAAAATCATCTTTCTGAATTCCGGTTCCTTTTTTCTTCGGTGTTGCTTTTCTTCTAAACTGATTGTCTAAAAAAGCATAGACCACATTGTCATTAAATGCAGCCAATCCAATTCGTCCAACACCTGTTCCAATAGGAAATCCTTTTCCTTTTGTGGTTAACTTTTTCCAAGTAGAACCAGCATCTGTACTTTTATAAATTGCAGAGCCATTTCCGTCTCCATCAAAGTCCCATGATTTACGAATACGTTCCCAGGATGCTGCAAACAATACATTTGGGTTTTTTGGAGAAACACTGATATCAATAACACCCGTCATGTCATTAATAAATAGGGTGTTTTTCCAAGTTTTTCCACCGTCAGTAGTTTTATAAATACCACGTTGTTTATTTTTAGAATATAAATGTCCAATCACACCAATCACTACTTCATCAGGATTGTTTTTATTAATGATGATTCTACCAATATGCTGTGAGTCAGATAAACCAACATGTTGCCAGGTTTTTCCTTTGTCAGCAGATTTTAAAATTCCGATTCCAGGATATGAAGAACGAGAAGAGTTGCTTTCTCCTGTTCCTACCCAGATTGTTCCATTTTTCCAATCAATAGCAATGTCTCCAATATTTTGAGTTGGAGCGTTGTCCATTACTGGCGTAAAAGAAGTTCCGTTGTTGTTTGTGTACCACAAACCACCAGAAGCATAGCCCACATAAAACTCATTTGTATTGTTTGGGTTTACATCAATATCTACCACACGACCACTCATAATTGTGGGTCCGATGTTAGTGAATTCAATGTTTTTAACAATGGAGTTTTTTGTTAATACTTCTTTTTGTTTTAAGGATTGTTCAATTTGATTTGCTGTTGTAGTTTGCTGCGCATTTATAGATAATGCAATAAACAAAGCTGCAAAAGCAGTAGTTAGTTTTTTCATGGTTAGTTGTTTGAAGGCTCAAGTTAGTGCATGCAAAAGAGATTTCAAAAAATCTAAAGACGAAGTTTCTAGTTTTAACAAAATGTTATCATATCCAATAGAATTCAACGTATCTTTGCCGATATAAAAAATGACAAAACCCTCCCCAAGTCATTTTAAAATTCACTTTATGTCATTCAAATCTTTAGGATTAAATAATGCTTTATTAAAAGCAGTTGAAAAACAAGGGTATGATACCCCTTCTCCAATACAAGTAAAAGCGATTCCACTAATTTTAGAAGGAAAAGATGTACTTGCGTCAGCACAAACAGGAACAGGAAAAACCGCTGGTTTTACCTTGCCAATGTTACAAATATTAGATGGAACTAGGCACCCAAAGTTTAGACCAATTAGAGCATTGGTGTTAACTCCAACAAGAGAATTAGCAGCTCAAGTTCATGACAATGTAAGAGAGTATGGTGCTTTCTTAAACATGAAATCTACGGTGGTTTTTGGTGGTGTAAAAGCAAAAGCACAAATAGCGACTATTAAACAAGGAGTTGATGTGTTGGTTGCAACACCAGGAAGATTACTTGATTTAGAAAACCAGGGAGCTTTGTCTTTAAGGAGAGTCGAGATTTTAGTGTTGGATGAAGCAGACAGAATGTTAGACATGGGGTTTTTGAGAGACATCAAAAAGATCATGAGCATGATGCCTTCTAAGCGTCAAAATTTATTGTTCTCAGCAACCTTTTCTAGAGAAATAAAACAATTGGCTGCTGGTATTTTAAAAAATCCAGTATTGGTAGAAGCCGAACCAGAAAATTCAACTGCAGAAAAAGTTACTCAAAAAGTATATCGTGTTGATAAAGGAAAAAAGACAGAATTGGTAACGAAGTTAATTTCAGAAGGGAATTGGAGACAGGTTTTAATGTTTACAAGAACCAAGCATGGAGCAAATAAGTTAACGAAGAAGTTAATAGACAGTAAAATTTCAGCGGCTGCTATACACGGTAATAAAAGTCAAGGTGCAAGAACAAAAGCATTGGCAGGGTTTAAAAACAACGATATTAGAGTTCTAGTGGCTACAGATATTGCAGCTCGTGGTTTAGATATCCCTTTATTGCCACATGTTATTAATTTCGAATTGCCAAATATACCAGAAGATTATGTGCATAGAATTGGTAGAACCGGTAGAGCTGGTGCAAAAGGAGAAGCCATTTCTTTAGTGTGTATTGAAGAAATGGAATATGTAAGAGAAATTGAAAAGTTGTTAAAACAAAAATTAGAAACTGAGGTAATAGAAGGGTTTGAGCCAAAAAACAATGACGAGCCTGGAAAATCAAATTCTAAAAAGCCACAAAGGAAAAATCATACTCCAAAGAAAAGAAATCCAGGAGAAAACAAAGCAAGTAGAAGTAGAAACGATAGTAGATCCTCTAGAAGAAAAGACAATAGGTCGTCTAGAAGATCTAATTAAAGAACAAAAAAAGACCTACTAATAAGTAATTAGTAGGTCTTTTTAATTAAAAAAGTATATATATTAGATAACTTTCACGTTTACCGCGTTCATTCCTTTTCTACCTTCTTGTAAGTCAAATTCTACATCATCTCCTTCTCTAACCTCATCGATTAATCCAGAAATGTGTACGAAATGTTCTTTGTTGTTGTCTTCTTCAACGATGAATCCAAATCCTTTAGATTCATTGAAAAATTTTACTGATCCTTTAGCCATTGTAATAATTTGTTAAAAATAATATTAGCGGCAAATGTAGTGTTATTTATTTTAAATTAAAAATTTTAATGGGGTGTAAATGCTTGTAAATCAATATTCATTGTACGCTTTCAAGAATAAATTGTATTAAAACACGGTTTTAGCACAAAAGATTCTTTCTATAAATCAGTACATTTGTTAGCATAAAAGACAAAAAATGAAATACCAGCCAATATCCAATCACCTTTTTATAAAAAATAGAGCAAAATTTACGGCTCAAATGAAATCGAAATCAATCGCCGTATTTAACTCGAATGATATTTTTACTACAGGTGCAGATAGTACACTGCCTTTTCACCAGCATAGAGATATTTTCTACTTAAGTGGTGTAGATCAAGAAGAAAGTATTTTAGTGTTATTTCCTGATGCAATCAATCCAAGTCATAGAGAAGTATTGTTTGTTACAGAAACAAATGAGCACATTGCAATCTGGGAAGGCGCAAAACTAACCAAAGAAAACGCGACAAAAACTTCTGGAATTAAAACAGTGTATTGGTTGAGTGATTTTGATAAAATCTTTTTTGACCTAATGACAGAATCTGAAACGGTGTATTTTAATACAAATGAACATTACCGCCAGTCTGTAGAATTAGAAACTAGAGAAGATCGTTTTATTAAAAAAGTAAAAGGAAATTTCCCGGCTCATAATTGGGCAAAAAGTTTCCCTATTTTACAAGACCTAAGAGGTGTAAAAGAACCAGAAGAAATTGAGCTATTGCAAACCGCCTGTTCTATTACAGATAAAGGGTTTAGAAGAATTCTTGGTTTTGTAAAACCTGGAGTAATGGAATATGAAATAGAAGCTGAGTTTATGCATGAGTTTCTAAGAAACCGCTCTGAAGGATTTGCGTATACACCAATTATAGGTTCAGGATATAATGCCTGTGTATTGCATTATATTGAGAATAATCAAGCGTGTAAAGCAGGCGATATGTTGTTGATGGATGTTGGAGCAGAATATGCAAACTATTCTTCTGATATGACACGTACAATTCCTGTTTCAGGAAAATTTACCGCCAGACAAAGAGCGGTGTACAATGCTGTTCATAGGGTGAAAGACGCAGCAACTGAGATGCTAATTCCAGGAACAATTTGGGCAGAATACCATAAAGAAGTTGGAAAAGTAATGACCTCAGAGTTGTTAGGTTTAGGGTTGATTGATA
>JAESTN010000147.1 GCA_016763595.1 Flavobacteriaceae bacterium
ATACCCTGTCTACTCATTATGGAAATGTTATGATGCCAAGAGGAAACGGAATGATTATTACATATCCAAACAATTCTTTTAAAGCATTTATTTATAATGTAAATACAAGGCAATTTTCTAAAATAACAGATGAAAAAGCATTGTTTAAAGAATTAAGAAAAGCAGATAAAATTGATAAGTATAATAAAGAGGGTCAAGTAAAGTTAGGAAAAGAGTGGTTTAATTTTGGAGGCCATTTAGGAGGTGGAGTTTATGTTTTGTACACCCAGGACTATACCCTGTATGGTTTTTTATGTAGCTTAGATGGCACCGTATTAAAAAAGAATAATTACCAAGGAATAGGCGCTTTTCACAACGGTAAGTACCATGTTATAAATGAGGGTGAATCCTATTGGGTAAATCAAAACGGAACAAAAGTTACTGACCCTACCAATGAGACTGGGACATATACAGGGAATTCTAAAATTGTGTCTTTAGAAAAAGGAGGCTTTCAAATTCATCAAATAATTGATGGATATAATTATATAATTCTTGGAAGTGAAAAATTAGAATTCTTAGAAGATTTCTTAAGAAAGCATCCGTAAATTATTTAAAACATACAGGTAGAATTTCGCCTTTAGATAAACAAAATCGCTCAACCATTTCTGAGGTTATTTTTGTTGTGTAATCTACCTCATCTACTTTAAAGCCTATTGAACGTAGTTTGTCAAAATAATCTCTACCATATACACGTACATGGTCGTATTGTCCAAATATTTTAGCACGCTCTTTCTGGTCTGTAATAGAATCATCTTCAAAGGTTGTAGCTCTAGATAAATCTTGTGGAATTTGAAAGATTCCCATTCCATTAGGTTTTAAAACCCGGTGCAACTCTTGCATTGCTTTTGTGTCATCAGTTATGTGTTCTAATACATGATTGCAAAAAACAACATCAAAAGAATTGTCATCAAAAGGTAAGTTACAAATGTCTGCTTTTACATCAGCAATTGGAGAATACAAATCTGCTGTGGTATATTCTAAGTTTGGTTGTTTTTTAAAAATGGGTAAAAAACATTGCTCTGGAGCCATGTGTAATACTTTCTTTTTAGAGGCAGAAGTAAAAAAATCTGTACACTCTTTTAAATACAACCAAAGTAATCGGTGTCTTTCTAAAGAAAGTGTACTTGGAGATAAGGCGTTTTCTCTTTGTTTACCATAGCCATATGGTAAGAATTTTCGAAAACTTTTTCCATCTATTGGATCTGTAAATGTATTTCCTTTTAAAGAGAAAGCGATTATTGGCCTCACTAAATAACTTACTTTAATAAGTAATGGTCTTGGAAATAGGTTCAGAAAAAATTTAAAAATTGTTTTCAATAGCCAATTATTTGTAATCTTCTCTAACTGGAGAAAAGACATCAGTTACTTTACAATCTGTCAATGCTTTTGCAGAGTGTGGAATATTAGATGGAATTACAACAATCATTCCGGGTTTGTATATTGTAGTTTTACCATTAATTGTAAGTGCTAATTCTCCTTCTGTAACTTGAGTGGTTTGTGTGTGAAAATGAGAATGCTCAGGTAATTTCCCACCAGCTTTAATTTCTACAAAACCTATAGTGTTTTTTTCTGTGTGAACAAATCGTGCCACAAATCCGG
The DNA here is from genome assembly GCA_016763595.1 of Flavobacteriaceae bacterium. GTDB lineage: Bacteria > Bacteroidota > Bacteroidia > Flavobacteriales > Flavobacteriaceae > Polaribacter. Next base: position 1,639 of record JAESTN010000147.1, read on the forward strand.
GTAGAATTTCTTTGGATGGTATGTCAGAAATTTGAATTGTCATTAGAGTATAAATTCTTTTTGTCTGAATTCTTTTTCTTCATCAGAAGTAATTCCTAAAGCATCATATATATAATTAAATGTAGAAAGTAATTCGGGTTTTCCATCTACAATTGCAACGTCATGTTCAAAATGTGCACTTGGCTTACCATCTCTAGTTAAAATGGTCCAGCCGTCTTTTAAATGGTTTGTTTTATGAGTTCCTAAGTTAATCATAGGTTCGATTGCGACAACCATACCGTTTACAAACTTTTTTCCACGTCCTCTTTTTCCATAGTTTGGCATTTCTGGGTCTTCATGCATTTTTCTTCCCAGACCGTGTCCGACAAGTTCTCTTACCACACCGTATCCATGTTTTTCTGCATAGTTTTGAATCGCAAAACCTACATCTCCAACTCTATTACCTGCTTTCAGTTCTTTAATACCTTCGTATAAACTTTGCTTGGTTACATCCAATAATTTTTTAGTTTCTGGAGCAATTTCTCCTACTTCAAAAGTATAGGCGTGATCTCCGTAAAAACCATTTTTTAAAGCCCCACAATCAATCGAAATAATATCACCTTCAATCAAGGGTGTGTCAGTTGGGAATCCGTGTACAACTTGTGAGTTTGGACTCATACACAATGTGTTAGGGAAATCATACAAGCCTAAAAAGCCAGGTACAGCACCTTCAGACCTGATAAAGTCTTCTGCAATTTTATCTAACTGCAGTGTGGTTACACCAGGTTTTACTTCTTTGGCTAGAATTCCTAATGTTTTTGAAACGATTAAAGCACTTTCGCGCATCAATTCAATTTCTTCTAAGGTTTTAACGTGAATCATGGTAAGCAAAATTAAAGGGCAAATATACTTTAAAAAAAAGAATATTTTGTGATGATTAAGAGTATAGATTGATTGCTTTAATTTTTATTCAAAACATGATATTTAGCAGCTTTTAAATAGTTTTCTGTAAGTAATTTTGTGCTGTCATTAAAACCAAAAACCATGTATACATCTGTAAGCGCAGAAGAAGCAGTGAAAGTTATAAAATCTAACGATAAAATTTATGTACAAGCAGCTGCGGCTGCTCCCCAACAATTAATAAATGCAATGTCTGCAAGACATGATGAATTGAGAAATGTAGAAGTTTGCCATTTACACATAGAAGGAGAAGCACCTTACTCAAATCCAACCCTAAGAAATAGCTTTCATGTAAACTCATTTTTTATAGGGAAGAATGTGCGTCATACTTTAAAAGCAGGAAATGGCTCCTATACTCCCGTTTTTTTAAGTGAATTGCCATCCTTATTTAAACGAAATATTATTGATATTGATGTCGCATTAATTCATGTTTCTGTGCCAGACAAACATGGGTATTGTTCTTTAGGAGTTTCTGTAGAGGCAACGTTGGCCGCGATTGAAAATGCCAAATGTGTAATAGCTCAAGTAAATAATAACATGCCAAGAACATTTGGGGCTGGAATTATTCATGTTTCAGAAATTAATGTGTTTGTTGAGTGTAATGATAGGTTGCCAGGGCATGAAATTACGCCGCCTTCTGAAATAGAAAATAGTATTGGGAACCATGTTGCTGGTTTGATTGAAGACAGAAGCACATGTACAGTATATTGTTACAGAATATGGAATTGCTAATTTGTAAGGTAAAACCATTAAACAGCGTGTAAAAGAATTGGTGAACATTGCACACCCAGGCTTTAGAGAAAGTATAGCAAGAAGTTATTTTGATGGAATAAAATAAATTAAAATTTACGAATCAGAATTACTTAAATCTAGAGAAAAAGCCTTTCTTTTTAGGGACTTCTGGTTCGTGATTAAAAATGAGTTTATAAATTTCTGTCCAGCCTAAAAAACCACCAATATTTCTGTCGTCAATAAATAAATCTGCATGAATTTTTCGACTTAGTTTTTCGTCAAATTCTTCTTCAGGATAGTTTTTGTTTATTGCATAAAAGTCAATGCCGTTTTCTTTACAGAAATCAACTGCTTCTTGTAGTTTTCGACCACTTCTATACGTCCAAAGTATTAATCGGTGACCATCTTCTTGTAGTTTTTTTATGGTTTCAAAAGCAAAAATCATTGGGGTGCCAACTTTAGGATATGCATCTTCAACAATGGTTCCGTCAAAATCTATGGCAATAATTAAATGGTCTTTTGGTATCATATATTATTTAGAATGATCATAAGAATGTTTGTACTTTTTTCCTGTTACAATTTGCAGGATATCCTTTTCTAATGAAACTCGAGCATATTCTACATAACGTCCAATTTCTTTTCCGTCTTTGTAAAAAATAAATGTTGGAACTCTAAAAATGTTCAACCCTTTTTGCAAATTGTCTGGCGTTTTTTTACCTCTATTTACAGTGATCATTTCAAGATTCTTTAAATCAAATTCTGCCGCTTCTAAAATTTTGTAAAACCTTGGAGTTTCTCTTTTACTGTCTCCACACCAAGTACCCATAAATGCTTTTATTGTGATGTTTTTTAAGGCCTTTTTTAGTTTTTTTGTCGTTTTTAGATCTATAGTGTAATTTGTATAATAGCTATTAAACCAGTTTGTATATGGTTGTTGATCAAAATCTGTTCTGGCAGTAATTCCTATTAAATCACCTGAGGCATTTTTTGTTGCGTTTTTTTGTTGTGCAGTACAACTAACTGTAATTGTTAAAACAAATAGTAATAATAGCTTTTTCATAGTAATAGTTAAACTAATGGTTTTTGGGTCATTTCTTCTGGTTGATGTACTCCCATTAATTTTAAAATTGTAGGAGCAATATCGCCTAAGATACCATTTTTTATTGATTTTATTTCCTTGTCAATTAAAATGAAAGGGACCGGATTTGTTGTGTGTGAAGTATGTGGAGTCCCATCAGGGTTCATCATTGTTTCACAGTTTCCGTGATCTGCAATTAACAGCGTGGTGTACTCGTTGTCTAAGGCAGTTGTAACGACATCTCTTGTAACAATGTCTACAACTTCGCATGCTTTTACTGCGGCATCAAAATCTCCGGTGTGACCAACCATATCTCCATTTGCAAAATTTAAGCACACAAAATCAACAGCTCCATTCTCTAATTCAGGAACGATTGCATCTCTAATTTCGTAGGCACTCATCTCAGGTTTTAAGTCGTAGGTTGCCACTTTAGGAGATGGACATAGTAGTCTTTTTTCTCCCTCAAATTCTAGTTCTCTTCCTCCAGAAAAGAAAAAAGTAACATGTGGGTATTTTTCCGTTTCCGCGATTCTGATTTGTTTTTTACCAGCAGTTTCTAATACTTCTCCTAATGTGTTTTCAATATTGTTAGAATTGTAAATAACGTTGATGTTATTAAAAGCCTCGTTGTAGTTTGTCATGGTAACAAAATACAATGGAATCTTTTTCATATTCAACTCAGGAAAATCTTTCTGACTCAATACATTGGTTAATTGTCTTCCTCTATCAGTTCTAAAATTAAAGAAAATAACCACATCGTCTTTCTGAATGGTTCCTTTGGGCTGTTCGTTTTCATCAACCATAATAATTGGTTTGATAAACTCATCGGTAACACCAGCGTCATAGCTTTGCTGAATGCTTTCTGTTGCATTTGTAGATTTATTTCCATTTCCATGTGCCAAAGCATCATATGCTAATTGAATTCTTTCCCAACGATTATCTCTATCCATGGCATAATATCTACCTGTAACTGATGCTAAGGTTCCATTTGTTTCTTCTAAGGTGTCTTCAATGTCATTGATGAAGTATTTACCCGATTTAGGATCACAATCTCTACCATCTGTAAATGCATGTAAAAACACATTTTCTACATTGTTATCATTGGCTGCTTTTAATAAGCCTTTAAGATGAGTTATGTGTGAATGAATTCCGCCATTAGAAACTAAGCCTAAAAAATGCACATTTTTATTGTGCTTTTTAGCGTAATCAAAAGCAGCAATCAACGTTTTTTCTTGCGCTAAAGTATCTTCTTCAACTGCTTTATTTATTCTTGCTAAATTTTGATATACAATTCTACCAGCTCCTAAATTCATGTGGCCAACTTCAGAGTTCCCCATCTGCCCTTCTGGCAAACCAACATGCTTTCCATCTGTGCGTAAACTTGCATGTGGAAAATCGTTGTATAAGGAGTTTATATAAGGTGTTTTTGCATTGTATATAGCAGATACTTTAGGGTCTTGTGTAATTCCCCAACCATCTAATATTAGTAAGATTACTTTTTTATTCATACCGAAGTTTTGTCCTGTAAAAATAAGAAAGATTTTTAG
>JAESTN010000148.1 GCA_016763595.1 Flavobacteriaceae bacterium
GCTGATCCAGGAGCAACTATTGTTAAGTTAGCCCATGATAATGGTATTCAAGTAGACCCTCTAGTAGGTCCGTCGTCAATTTTAATGGCAATGATGAGTTCTGGAATGAACGGGCAAAGTTTTGCTTTTAATGGGTATTTACCAATTGATAAAGGAGAACGTAAAAAAGCAATAAAAGAATTAGAGAAATTATCTTGGGATAAAGATCAATCTCAAATATTTATTGAAACACCTTATAGAAATGACAAACTATTGGCAGATTTAAAAACTATTTTATCACCAACCACAAGTTTATGTATTGCTGCAGATATTACCTTATCTACTGAGTATATTAAAACCAAAGAAGTGAAAGGTTGGAAAAATGAAACTCCTGATTTACATAAAAGACCAGCAATTTTTATCATTCATAAAGAGCATTAATTAAATACTCGCTTTTCTATCGCCTTTAACTTCAGAAAGATCATACCCTGCAAATTTTCGCATATACTGTTGAATTGTAGAACCATATGCATCACTTAGGTTGTGGTTTCCATTAGAACGCAAGTATTTTTTTACATTTCCTGCACCACTTAAATGAGCAGCAGCTAAAATACCAGATTCTGTAATTGTAATTCCGTTTATGGTGGTACCAACTTTACGTCGAATGTCTTTTCTTAAAATCCATTTGTTTACAGAACACAAAGCAGCAAACGCTTTTTCTTGTAATTCTGGGTTTTTTAAGAAAGCGTCTGAGTTTTTAATTCTGAAACGTTCTAATGTTGTAATCCCGAATTGATACTTGCCTAAATACCCTAAGGTATTAATGGCAGTGTAATTACCTTGAGACTCTTTAAAAGCCAATGCTTCTTTAAAGGCGGTAAAATTATTTTTTAAAAATAAAATATCCCCATGGCTATATTCGATAGCGGTAATAATTCCTGTTGAACTCTTTTCCTCTTTTTTATCTATTACAACAGTGTTGTTTGTAAAAAGAGCAATTCCGAAAATCAATAAAAAATATCTAATAATAAGTTACTTTCTGTTAAGCGGGTGCAAAAGTACAACATATTTTTTAAATGACTGATACTCAGTTGACTTGTGTTTTTTAGAAATGTAAATAATGGAATGTAAATCCGTTTTTAGTATTGTATTCTAATGCAGGAGCAGGAATCTTTATGAAATTGATAGTAGAGAACAGAGTTTTTAAGAATTTCGAATTTGTTTTAATTTTGGTTAAATCAAGATCAACACTTAAATAGAACTGTCTGTAAGGATCTTGAGATAATGTATTTGTTGGATTTATTTCTCCATATAACATTCCGTCTGCGCCATAACCAAGTGCTATGTTTAGCCATTTAGGAAAATTCCCTTCTTTATTAAAAGACCAAATATTTGCCGATAACCAATAGGTTTGTCCGTTGTAGTCTTTCAAAGTTTGCTGTAAAAAGTTTTCTCCTAATACGTTTGGTCTTTGTTTTGCATATGCTGTTTGACTGAATGAATATTTTAATAAAATTCGTTGTTCGTTCCACACTAATTCTTGTCCAATCAACAAGCCTGTACCACTAGCATTTGCTAAAACATCACCCCAAGAAGCGCCCCATTTTTTTGAGAATCCATCTAAAACTTCTACAGCTGTTAAAAATGTAAAACCAAAGGTTGCACCATAAATCAATTGATTTTTTTTGCTAGTTCCAGACCAGTCCAACACTTCCATCCCAACTTTACCAAAATAATAAGAGGTCATTACATGCCCCATTTTATCTAGTTGTTTCCATTGATTATTATCATTAATAAAATGAAAGTTAGAACGAGCGTAATCAGCATACCAAAGTTTATTTAAGGCGACTAAAGTTCCAATAGATAAAGCTGTTTCTGTAATGATAACAGCATTTCTCCTTTTGGTGTTAAGTGTGTCTGATTTTTTATAAAATGAAGAAGTTTGAGCGAGACAATTAAGTCCAATAAGAATCATTATGAATGTAGAAATGCAATTCCTCAACATAAATTATCTATTTATTCCTTGTTGATTCATCCAGCGATGATACTTTGCTGCATTTCTATTGTGTTGTCTTAATGTAGAGGAAAACGCATGGTAGCCGGGCTTATCTACATTAGCACACATAAAAATGTAATTGTGTTTCGTAGAAAATAACACAGCATCAATAGAAGAGATATCTGGCATTGCAATTAAAGAGGGTGGTACACCTTTATGGATGTACGTGTTATATGGTGAGTCTATTTTTAAATCTTTGTACAGCACTCTTTTTACAGTAAAATCTTGACCATACTTTTCTTTTAAGGCATATATAATTGTTGGATCTGCCCCTAAAGGAATTCTTCTTTTAATTCTATTTAAATACAATCCAGCAACAATTGGTCTTTCAGAAACTTTCGCGGTTTCTTTCTGTACAATAGATGCTAAGGCAATTACTTGTGTTCTGGTTAGTTTTAATTCTCTTGCTTTGTTGCTTCTCTTTTCTGTCCAAAATCGATTGTACTCTTTTAGCATTCTGTCTCTAAATTGAGTAGCAGAAGTATTCCAGAAAAACTCGTAGCTATTCGGAACATACATGCCTAAAGCAGCTTTTTTAGAGAACTTATGTGTGTTCAAAAAAGAAGACTCTAACATTGCATGTAAAATAGAAATACTGTCTGCTTCTATCTGAATTGCAACTCTACCTGCTAATTTTTCAATTGAATGTTGGTTGTTGAAGATCAATTTTACAGGTGTTTGTTTTCCACTTCTTAATAGATTGATTAAATCATTATTAGAAATTCCTTTCAGAATTTTAAACTTACCAGCTCTGATTGTCGTGTTGTATTTTTTTTGGTTGGCAACCCAGGTAAATGATTTTGCATCCTTTAAAAAGGGGCTTATTTCGTTTTCTAACTCTTTTAAAGTGCTGTTTGTTTTGATGAAAACAGCACCTTCTTTAATGGTGTTTGGAGCGTAAATTTTAGTGTAGGTATTGTAAGCGAATGCAGCTGCAATTAGTAGAAGTACACTTACAATTAGTAAAA
>JAESTN010000149.1 GCA_016763595.1 Flavobacteriaceae bacterium
GTTTTAGAAGACAATACTGTGTTGGTTTATAAATGTGATAATTATTATCAACCTACATCAGAAAGAGGAATTATTTATAATGATACAACACTTAATATTGATTGGATGTTGTTAGAAAATGAAATTATTTTATCTGAAAAAGATAGAAGTCTAAAATCAATTACTGAGTTTAAATATTAAAGTTAATTTTATGAATATCAAAGCGGGTATAATTATTCAGGCCCGAATATCTTCAACACGATTACCTAAAAAGATTATCTTAGAAGTAGAAAAAGATACAACTTTTTTAGATGTTCTATTAAAGAGGTTATCAATTTTAAAAAAGAGCATACCAATTATTTTGGCTACATCTAATTTAGAAGTGGATGACGTACTTGAAAAATATTCAAATAAACACCAAATTAAGTTTTTTCGTGGCTCCGAACAACATGTTTTAGACAGGTTTATTAAATGCGCTGAAAAAAACAATTTGAATAGTATTATTAGAATTTGTTCAGATAACCCGTTTATTGATGTTGAGTCAATTTTGGAAGTTTATGAAAATTACAAAGGAGAAGATTATTTATCTTATAAAATAAATCACTTACCTTCAATATTAACACACTATGGCTTTTTCTGTGAAATAGTAAGTTTAAGTGCTTTAAAAAGGATATATCGAGAAAACTCTATTGATTGCTTTGAGCACGTTACAAACTGTATCTATACAAATCCAAACAAATTTAATGTACGGTTTATAGAAAAAAGTATTGATAATAAGAATATTAGGTGTACTCTAGATACTAAAGGAGATTTTAAAAATTTACGTAAACTGTATTTTGATATTGTAAAAGATAAACCTGAAATTGGTTACTTAGATATAATTAAGTACATTGAAAAAGAGTCAAGTATTACTAAAAGTATGAGAAAAATTATAAAAGAAAATTCAAAATGACCTATATAATAGGAGAAATAGGGCAAAACCATAACGGGTCTTTAGACATTTGTAAACTATTAATAGACGTTGCTGCTAGACCAATAGACGATAAGTTATTTGGTAAGACCTTGCAGCCAATGGATGCGGTTAAATTGACAAAAAGAGATTTGTCAAATGAATTGTCTAGATCACAGATGAATAATAGATATGATTCTCCTCATTCATTTGGGAAAACATATGGAGCACATAGAACTTTTTTAGAGTTGACAGACGATGAGCATTTCGAAGCCTATAAATACACTAAAAAGAAGGGGTTAGATTTTGTTGAAACGCTTTGCGCTATAGGGTGTTTAAGTTTGTTAAAGTTATTTACGCCAGATAGATTAAAAGTTGCTTCAAGAGATTTAACAAATTTGCCATTACTTTCTGCCATGGCAGAAACAAAAATTCCAATTATTATATCAACTGGTATGGCTGGAGAAAAAGAACTCAATCAAGCCTTGAATACTATTAGTAGGTACAATAGCAATATTTCAATATTACATTGTGTTTCTGAGTACCCAACCCAATATGAAAATGTTAATCTTAAAACGATAACTTATTTAAAGAAAAAATACCCAGAATATACAATTGGGTACTCTGACCATACGATTGGTATTTCTACTCCAGTAGCTGCTGTTGCTTTAGGTTCTGAAATTATTGAAAAACATATTACACTTGATCGAGAAATGAAAGGTACAGATCAAAAAGGTTCTTTAGCGATAGATGGTATGTATAGAATGGTAAGAGATATAAGAAACTTAGATTTATCTATGGGTAAAGAAAACATAAGTATAGTTGCTTCAGTTAAAACCGCAAGGACAAAATTAGAGAGGTCAATTGCTGCTAATAAGGAATTAAAATCAGGAACGAAAATATCTGAAAAAGACCTACATTTATTAAGCCCAGGAGACGGTATTCAATGGAGTGATAGAAGCAATATTTTAGGAAAAAAAATAAAAAGGGATATTCCAAAGAACGAAATAATATATTTAAAAAACATAGAATAAAATGTTGCCAAAACTTATTTTAACTGATATTGATGGGGTATGGACAGATTGCGGAATGTACTATGATGAAAAAGGGAACGAATTAAAAAAATTTAATACCTATGATAGTGCAGGAGTATTGTTTTGTAAACTTTTGAAAATACCTGTCGGTATTATTACAGGAGAAAATGTTAAGTCGGTAAAAAGAAGAGCTGAAAAACTGAAAGTAGATTATTTATTTTTAGGAGTAAAAGACAAGATGTCAGTTATTAAAAAATTGTCAAAAGATTTACAAATTGACTTATCTGAGATTGCATACGTTGGTGATGACATTAATGATTACATTGTTTTGCAAAATGTAGGGTTAAGTGCTGCGCCATTGAGCGCCCCTTCTTATATTAAAGAGCTTGTCGATTGGAAGTTGGAAAAAAGAGGAGGAGAAGGTGTTTTTAGAGAGTTTGTAGAGAAGATTTTATTGAATAATAACATAGATGTAATTGAACTTTTAAAAAACAATAATCTAATTAATAAGTACAAACAATAAGAATTTAATTTATTTATGTCTCTTACATTTTTAAAACTCATAAATGTTCTCCTAAGGATAGGAGGAATAGGGAGTAAATTCTTAATATTAACATTGATGTCTAAATATTTTGATGTTAATGTTTTTGGGAATTATGGTCTAATAACATCACTTATAACAATATTAATTTTTGCTTTAGGCTTAGATTTTTACAACTTTAGTCTTCGAGATATTTTAAAAACAAAAGAAGAACAAGATATTGTAAATAAGGTTATTTCTTCACTGTTACTTTATATTATCATTTATATCCTTTTTTCTTTTATAGCCTATTCTATTTTTAGCAATGTTTCTTATTTAAAACCATTTGTGTTTTTAGTTATTGGTTTAGGGATAACTGAACATATTTCTCAAGAAATATATAGGTTGTTAATTGGTTTTAAGAAAGTGTTATTTGCTAATATTTTACTTTTTGTAAGAACAATGGGATGGAGTATTATAATTGTATTTTATTATTTTAACAATGTAATAATTACAATAGATAGTATTTTAAGTTTATGGTTGATTTCCAATATTCTAACAATAATTATAGTTTTTATTTATGTATTATTTAAAAATTACGACAAAATTTTAAAAGGAGAAGTCATTGTTAGTTGGTTAAAAAAAGGTTTAAGAGTAAGCTCCGTTTTTTTAACAGCAACTATTTCTTTAAAAATGATGGAATATGCAAATCGGTTTATTGTTGATTTTTTTATGGGAGAACAGATGGCAGGAATCTTTTTGTTTTATTCGAATGTTTCAATGTTAATAACAGTGTATGTCAATACAATTGTGATCTCTTTTGAATTGCCTGAACTAATTGCATCAACTAATTCTCCTGCGGTTTTTAATCTTTTAAAGAAATTTAGAAAATCACTAATAACTCATGTTATAATTTCATCAGTGTTTATTATTTTAATAATGAAACCATTATTAATATGGCAAAACAAAATTGAGTTTGAAACCTATGCTCCACTTATCTTTTTTATGTTGATTGGTGTTGGACTTATGAATTATTCATTAATTTATCATTTTAAACTCTACATCTTTCATAAAGATAAATCTTTACTTAAGGCAATGGTGATTTCTGCATTGTTAAGTCTTATTCTTACAACAATTTTTACCTATTTTTTTGGGGTATATGGTACAGCTTCTGCCTTTCTAATTTCATGCATTATTTTATTCTTTATGCGTTATAATGAAGCAAAAAAAATGAGCTATGATTAATATTTATATTGGAATATCTAAAAATCAGGTTTCTTCTTATGAAGAAATACTTAGGTTAAAAGAAAATACCGCTTCTAAAAACGTGTTGATTTCTAATAAAACAATAGAGAATAGTAGCGATTTATGGGATGAAGTGATTTATGCTGATAAATCGTTCAACAATCAATCTAATAGTAATGTTTCTGCTATTTATAATATTACAAAAAAGATATTTCAGTATAAACAAGTAGTTAAAAAACTAAAGAAATATAAGCACGAAAAAAATACAACTCTTTACTTTACTTATGTAGAAGACATTTTAACGAATTATTTATTATATTCATTCAATAAAAACATCAAAGGAATTGTGGTAGAGGATGGCACATTAAACTATTATCCACACACAATAAATTCTCTTTCTAAAAAGAAAGTTTACTTAAAATGGATTTTAAGTAACTTTTACGGATTGCGGTTTAAGTTGTATAAAGGTCATTCCAGTGGTATTGAATCGAAAAATGTGAGTAAACAATATGTAAGGGTACCAGAATTATCGATGTTTCCTAATAAATCAGAAAAACTACCTTA
>JAESTN010000150.1 GCA_016763595.1 Flavobacteriaceae bacterium
CTCCTTTTTGAGCTTCAAATCGTTTTCTAATTTTTTCACTCTCCTTTTTTAGGTTGATGTGCTTTAAACCAATTACCTGAATTGGTTTTGGGTTTGCTTCAGAGAAATTTTTAAAATAACCTTCATCAACATCTAATTGTTCTTTTGTGAATTCTCGTAAACGAATCAATTCTAAAAAACAACGGGTTGTTGCCTCAACATCGGCAGTTGCATTGTGCGCTTCTCCAAAACCGGCGCCAAATAAATGTTTGTGCAACTCGGTTAATGTTGGTAGCTTAAATTTTCCGTATCGTCCACCAGTAATCTGGCACATCAATGCTGTTTTCTCAGTACAGGTATCTAAAATTGGGAGTGAAGAAAGGGTGCTCTCAACCCCTAGTCTATGGAATTCACACCCCATAATATTAAGATCGAAATTTAAATTTTGACCAACAATAAATGTTGTTTTCCCTAATGCTTCATTAAAGAGCGCCAATCCTTCTTTAAGTTGTATCCCTTGCTCTACTGCTAAATCTGTAGAAATTCCGTGAATCCTCTCTGCATCATATGGAATGTTGAATCCATCAGGTTGAATTAAAAAATCGTTGTGTTCAACAATGTTTCCAAGCTCATCATGTAATTGCCACGCAATTTGTATGCACCTTGGCCAGTTGTCTGTATCTGTAATTGGAGCATTCCAACTTTTAGGTAAACCGGTAGTTTCAGTGTCAAAAATTAAGTACATAAATGTGGGTTTTTCTGTGGTGAATTAGGAAGGTTAAAAGTATGAAAAACTCAGCAAATTTGAAGTGACATTTTATCCTGATTTATCAACAATTAATATCTTCTTTTTCTAGATTTTAAATCAGTGGTTTTTATCGTTTTAAATCTAATAAAATGTTGTACATTTGCGCCCACTTAGTACGAGATACTAGGGTTATTAATAATCGAGGTCGAGAACCTCAAGAAATTAACAAAAAATGCCAGTAAAAATTAGATTACAAAGACACGGTAAAAAAGGAAAACCATTTTATTCAATCGTAGCAGCTGATGCTCGTGCAAAGAGAGATGGTAAATTCTTAGAGAAATTAGGAACTTACAATCCTAACGTTAACCCTGCAATCATCGAATTAAAGATTGATGAAACTGTACAATGGTTACAAAACGGAGCACAGCCTACAGATACTGCGAAAGCAATTTTATCTTACAAAGGTGCAATGTTAAAAAATCACTTAGTTGGTGGAGTTCGTAAGGGAGCCTTAACTGAAGAGCAAGCTGAAGCAAAATTTGCTGCTTGGTTAGAAGAAAAAGCTGTTAGAATTTTAGCTAAAAAAGATGGTTTATCTAAAGAGCAAGCTGCTGAGAAAGCGACTGCGTTGGCTGCTGAAAAAGCGGTAAACGAAGCACGTGTCAATGCTGTTAAAGAAGCTGAAGCTGCTATTTTAGCAGAAAAAACTGCTGCTGAAGCTGAGGCTGCTGCTGCTAAAGAAGCTGCATCTACAGAAGCTGCAACAGAAGAAACTACTGAGGAAAATACTGCAGAGTAATTTTAAATTTGACGAGAGATGCGTAAAGAAGATTGTTTTTATTTAGGCAAAATCGTTAGAAAACATAGTTTTAAGGGAGAGGTTGTTATCAAGTTAGATACAGACGAACCTGAATTATATCAAGAAATGGAATCAATTTTTGTCGACCTCGGCAATAATCTGATTCCATTTTTTATTGAAAAAAGTTTACTTCAAAAAGGAAATCAATTACGAGTACAGTTTGAAGAAATGTATACCGAAGAAGAAGCAGATTCTGTTTTAAAAGCAGATGTGTATTTGCCTATAGATTTGTTGCCGAAATTAACTGGTGATAAATTTTATTTTCATGAAGTGATCGGTTTTAAAGCTGTTGATGTAAATTATGGTGACGTTGGTATCATAGAAGGTATTAATGATAAAACCGCACAAACACTTTTTGAAATTAAAAATGGAGATCAGGATGTTTTTATTCCTATGATTGATAATTTCATCAAGAAAGTGGATCGAGAAAATCAAACAATAGTGTTTGAAACTCCAGCTGGGTTGATTGACTTGTACTTAAATAATTAAAATATAGAGAGGTGGCCGAGTGGTCGAAGGCGCACGCTTGGAAAGCGTGTATACGGCAACGTATCGAGGGTTCGAATCCCTTCCTCTCTGCAAAAGAAAACCTTTGACGTCTGTCAAAGGTTTTTTTATTTCAGAAAACACAAAAGCGTGCTTTTAGGTGTTTTTAGAAGTAAAAAAAACAGTAAGCAAAGCATGCACCGTTTTCATGCTTGTTTCAAGATTTTTTTTGGGGATTCACGAAGTGTATCACTCTATAAATAGAGCATGGTTAGAGCATGTATTGTTTGTGTGAAATTTAATGAATCTTACTCTTTTTTTTAGTTTAATTACAGGCTAAAATTGTATAGATAATTAATGCAACTAATATTGCACACAGGTATATAATAATTCCAGCAATGATATTCATGTTATCCTTGCTTTTAAAAAGCAAACACTCTTTTATAAAAGTGGATTTCATACTGTTTTTTTATTTAAAATTAGACACTTCTATTTTAAATGGGAGGTCCTATATTAAAATTAATACGGGTATAAAATAGCACGCACATAGAAATATGGACTCCACAACATACGTGCTATTCGTAAAACCTAAACATTTCATGTCTAGGTGGCTTTAAGAATAATATTCCCCAAGAATACACTTAAAGTGTGTTGTTAAAAAGGTTCTTTTTTTGAGATTCATGCAATTTTAAACCTTGTTTTCTTAGGGTCGCTAATTGAAATATTGCTGCTTCAACATCGGTGTTATTTCTAATTCCTTGAAAAACCGTTCTTATGTATTGTGAGTTGTGTGGTTCTCCATTTCTGTTTAGAACGCGCCTTTTGTTTAAGATTTTTAAAACATCTTCTGTATAGTGACCTCCAAAGAGGTTCCGCAATTTTTTTTGTTCTAATTCAGTAATCATAGTAAACGTTTTTTTTGGTATTGCGATAATTGTTGCTATCTTGTTACTGTTTTGGTATACTACAATATACGTAAATAAATTTACGAATCAAACATTGAATGGAAAATAAATTTACAAGTATAAAAGATAGGGTTGTTCAGATTGCTGAAAGCCAAGGTATCAGTAAGGAATCTTTTTTTAAGAGTATCGGAATGACTTCCGCTAGTTTTAGAGGGAAGGCTAAAGAAACGCCACTAAATTCGAATGCTATTGTAAATATAATTACAGAATATCCAGCCGTTGATTTGTATTGGTTATTGAGTGGAGTGACTAAAATTCCTGCTGAAGCAATCAATTTTGTTGAGGAATCAAGAAAAGAATACCGTAAAACCTGTGATGAAAAAGACAAAATGATTGCTGTTTTAAAACAACAAATTGTAGATTTGAAAGCAGATAAAGAAGACTTAAAAAAGTTATTAGGCCTTCGTAAGAAGCTGTAATTTTAAAAACCATACCCATCAAGCCAACACCTTTTCAATTTAAAGAATTTGCCATTCATCAAGATAAAACCGCGATGAAAGTAGGAACCGATGGGGTCTTATTAGGAGCTTGGTGTTCTTTGGATCGGTATCCTGATGCGATATTAGATATAGGTGCTGGAACTGGCCTTATTTCTTTGATGCTAGCTCAACGTTGTGATGCCATGACTATTGATGCTGTTGAGATTGATGCTCAAGCGCATGAACAATGTGTAGAGAACTTGGAATTGAGTGATTGGGCAGATCGATTGTTTTGCTATAATGCTTCTTTTAATGAATTTGTTGCTGAAATGGAAGAAGAGGAGGAGCAATATGATGTTATTATTTCCAATCCACCATTTTATTCTGATACGTTCGAGACAGAAAACGAAGCAAGAAACAAAGCACGGTTTACATCATCACTGTCTTTTAAAAACTTAATTTCTGGCGTTGTAAAATTATTGTCAGAAATAGGAATGTTTTCTGTAATCATACCCTTTAAAGAAGAAGCTGAATTTATTGGGTTGGCTAAAAACGAAAACTTGTTTTTAAA
>JAESTN010000151.1 GCA_016763595.1 Flavobacteriaceae bacterium
AAACTTTACTTTTTAAAGACATACCTCTTTTAATATTTTCAGATACATTCCCTTTTGTAAATAATAATTCTACGTCAAACTGTCCATTAACAACTTCAGGGTAAATTTTAGAAATTTTGATTTCATAATTTTCTCCATTCACAGCAGCACTCCCTTTAATCCCTTCTTTAAGCTTAGAGATATAAAACTCATCAACATTTGCAACGAGCTTAAATCCGTCTAAAACATCCATTTTTCCGATTGGTTGACCTTGATTATAATTTTCTCCTAATATCGGGTTAAAAGACGACAACAACCCATCAACAGGTGCTTTAACAGTGAAATTCTCTTTGTTTTTACGCAATAGTTCTATGCTTTTTTGCATATTAGATAGCGATGTGTTAATACGAGATAATTGCACATCTCTACTCCTTTTTTCTTCTGAAACACTTTTTTTTATTACACTATTTCTTTCCTTTTGATATATATATTCTTGTTCCGTTTTTTGATAGTCATTTTTTGCAATGATCTCTTTACTGAACAGTTTTTTATCCAAATCATATTGGCGTTTTGCATTTCTATAATCGTTGTGAATACTTAATAATTGTTGATCCAAAATTAACTGTTGATTTTTAATACTAACCCGCAAGTTTCTTAAATTATTAATCTGCTCAATCATTGCCGTTTCTTGCGTTAAGTAATTCAGTTCTGCATTTGGATTATAGACTTTTAACAACGGAGTTCCTTTTTTTATCATCTGTCCACTTTCAACAAAAATTTCAGAAACAGAACCTCCTTGAATTACATTAACTAAAACCGTTGTTTTTGGTTCTACCTTACTGTTAAATAAAATAACATCCTCAAAATCGCCACGTATAACTTCTCTAATACTTAAGGTATCTTTCTTAATGTTGACTTGTTTTTTACGGGTTAAATTCAGTATAACAATACTTATTAATAATACGATTGGTATTCCCCATATCAACATCTTTTTTATTGTTTTGTTTTTTGGTTGTATTTGTTTGTCCATTATAATTTCTATTCGTTTGATCTAACTAAGGCCATAAATGTGCCAACAAAAGAATAGACTCGTAACCAATTAACACATAGCGAGTTAGGTTGATGTGTGGTTTTTAATGTGTTCGTATACGAACAATTACTTGTTCGTATACAAACAATTTACTACCTATGTACTATGAGAAAAAAAGACGCTACAATTTTAATTGTTGATGATGACGACGATATTTTGTTTTCTGCAAGAATAAGTTTGAAAAAATATTTTTCTGAAATCATCACTTCTAATACCCCTAAGAAAATTACCAATCATTTAACCGAACAGACAATTGATGTTGTTTTATTGGATATGAATTATAGAATTGGGTATGAAGATGGTAAAGAAGGTTTGTATTGGTTAAAACACATTAAAGAAGTTAGCCCAGAAACTACAGTAATCTTAATGACTGCATTTGGCAATGTAAAATTAGCGGTTGAAGCGATTAAAAATGGTGCAACTGATTTTATTCTAAAACCTTGGAATTCTGAGAAGTTATACGGAGTTGTAAATGCAGCAGTTGAATTGGCTCGTTCTAAAAGAAAAAACACACAATTAGAAACAGTTCAACAATTAAATGACAAACAATTCCACACTCAAACCGAACATATTATAGGCACTTCTCCTGCGATGCAATCTGCAGTTGATTTAGCACAAAAGGTGGCTCCAACGGATGCTACTATTTTAATTTTGGGAGAAAACGGAACAGGAAAGTATGTTTTTGCCAAAGAAATACATTTAAAATCAGAACGCAAGAATCATCCTTTTATTCATGTTGATTTAGGCTCGTTAAATGAGAATTTATTTGAAAGCGAATTATTTGGCTACGTAAAAGGAGCATTTACAGATGCACATAAAGACACAATTGGAAGGTTTGAATTGGCAAAGGGAGGAACTATTTTTTTAGATGAGATTGGTAATTTACCTTTACACCTACAATCAAAACTATTAACAGTAGTTCAAAACAGAAAAGTAACTCGTTTAGGTGAAGGAAAAGAACGTGATATTGATGTGAGAATTATTTGTGCTACAAATGCAGATATCCATCAAATGGTAGATGAACAAACGTTTCGTCAAGATTTATTGTTTAGAATAAATACTATTGAATTGAACTTGCCGCCACTTCGAGACCGAATTGGAGATATTGAATTACTTGCCAATCATTTCTTAGTAAAACTGAATCATAAATACAGAAAAAACTTAAACGGATTTAGTAAGCAAGCCATTAATGGATTAAAAAACTATCATTGGCCAGGAAACATTAGAGAAATTGAACACATTGTAGAACGTGCTGTTATTGTTACAGATAATACTCAAATTCAGTTAGAAGATTTGCATTTTTCTATCAAAAAACTAAAAGCTTCTTTCGTTAAAAATTTGAATTTAGACGAAACAGAAAAATTATTAATTGAGCAAGCTTTACAAAAACATCAAGGCAATGTTTCTAGAGCCGCAAAAGAATTAGGTATCAATAGAACTGCTTTGTATAGACGGTTGGAGAAACATCAACTATAGATGGGAAAACAGCAACTAACTCAAATTATTATTAGAATACTGTTTATTGTAGTCAATGGTGTTCTTATTTTCTTTACCTACTCTAAAGGTTATATCGTAAATACTATTGGGGTTTCATTCCTATTTGTTTTTCAAGTATTCTTGTTTGTTGATTATGTATCAAAACAATTTATTGATATAGAAAAATCTTTAGATTGCCTTTTGTATGATGATTATTCGTATTCGATTTCTAAAGAAAAAAGAAGAAATCCAATGCAAAATAAAATGGCTTTGTTGTTAGAGAAACATCGGAAAAAAAGCCTTTTAAAAACATCCGAAGCTTTAATTCTTACGAATATCATCGAAAGTTTAGAGATCGGTATTCTTATTTTAAGAAAGAGTACTAATGAAGAAATTGAAATATTTCAAATAAATAATGCATTTACAAATTTTCTAAAAACTCCTAAATTATACAATTGGAATTTACTTCAAGAAAAAATTGGAAGTTTAACTCGTTTTATTTCAAAATGGGAAAGTGTTAAACATACCGTTACCATTGATATAAATGGAAACAAAGAAAATTTTTTCTTAAAAACTTCTGTTACACAAACCAATCAATACGAGTATTTAATTGTAAGTCTAGAAACAATTCAACAATTAATTGATAAAAAAGAAAAGGAAGCTTGGTACAAGTTAATGAATGTAATGTCTCACGAAATTATCAATACAATTACACCTATAAGTAGCTTGGCTGAAAATTTAGATTCCCTTTTACAAGAAGAAATAGATGATGAAACATTTCTAGAAATCTCACAAGGATTAAAAATTATAAAACGTCGTTCGCATCACTTAACAGCCTTTGTAAACAACTATAGAAAGTTAGCAGAATTGCCATTGCCTCAAAAAGAAAAAATAGACCTTACCCATGTTATTCAACATACTTTAATGCTTTTTGAACAAGAATTTTCTTCTAAAAGAATAGAAATAGAATTTAATAACTCATTTGAAATAGGCATTAACGCAGACAAACAACAAATAGAACAAGTACTCATAAATCTATTGTCAAACTGTATGCATGCACTTGTAGGTATTAAAAACCCACAAATAACAATCACGCTGTCACAAGAAATAAATCGAGTTCACCTAAAAATATCTGATAACGGAATTGGCATTTCTAAAGAAATAAAAGACACTATTTTTGTGCCCTATTTTACAACAAGAAAAGATGGTTCTGGTATTGGACTAACCTTAAGTAAAAGTATTATTGAAGCACATAACGGTTCAATTCGTTTTAAATCAAAAACAGGAAAAACATCCTTTACTATTACCTTCATAAACTAAAACTGTAACAATTCAAAAATACCCCTGTCTTTAGTATGAATATAAAAGAATCCAACATGAAAAATAACACAAAAATAGCAGCATTATGTATCTGTTTATTTATTACAGTATCACTTACTGCCCAAACAAGAGTGAATGCAAGTAAGATTATGAATGATATCAGAAACGGAAAAGATGTTGTTTATAAAAATGCAACGATCGTTGGCATATTAGACTTTACTTTTATGGACGCGCAATCTGAAAAACTACCAAAAAAGAAAAAAAGATGGAACCAACAAGGTGAAAATAAAATAGAAAAGCAGATTACCTCTAAAATTTCATTTATAAATTGCACGTTTGAAGACAATGTTTTTGCTTACATTCATGAAGAAGATACACAATACACTTTTGTAGCAAACTTTGAAGATGATGTTCTCTTTAAAGGGTGCACATTTAAAGAAAAGGCCTATTTTAAATATTCTGATTTTGAAGAAAAAGCTGATTTCTCTGGCACTAAATTCAAAGGAGAATCAACCTTTAAGTTTGCTGATTTTAAGAGTAATGTGAGTTTTTCAAACACATTTTATGGAGAATCATCTACGTTTAAATATGCCAAATTTAGAAATAGCGTAAGTTTTGCTAAGGCTATATTTAAGGAAACAGCAACATTTAAATACGCTCAATTTAAAGATGGAGTTTCTTTTAATAAGGCTCGATTTGAAGAAGATTTAGATTTTAAACATACTAAAGTAAATGGTCAATTTGATATTACTGGAATGCATGTAGAATATGATGTTGATTCAAAATACGCAAGCATAAACGGAAAGAGTTTCAACTATAACCAAAATTAAAAAACAGGTATAAATACCTATTGTTCGAATTTCTCATCCTTACTACCTTGCGCTAAATTAAACAAGCCATTGAAAAGGAGAGAGAAATTTTGAACAAGTAAGATT
>JAESTN010000152.1 GCA_016763595.1 Flavobacteriaceae bacterium
TTCTTAACGAGTCAATTGCTAATTCTGCTCCTAAATAAAAATCGGTAACAATATTGTTTAAATTTCTATTTCCTCCTTTAAATATATCTACTGCTTTAATCGTATCAAACAACTTCGCTCTAAACGGTAGAAGCAACGCTATCTTTACCGATGCATTATCAGAAATGGTGTCTTTATAAATCACATCCAGATCTTCTCCATCTATGATTTTTTTAATTTTAATAGCTAAACCTACCTTCAACCCTTCTAACAGCTCAGGGTTTAACTCCAATAAATCTGACTTTAATACATTATAATATCTTGTTAAACTATAAAAAGTATCGCCTTTACTTACTTTATGTACAACAAACTCTTTTTTTAATTCTTCAATTTCAGTAAGCTTATTAATAGAATCTAGTTTAATAGAATCATTCACTATAGTATTATCGACAGGGGCTTTATCATTTTTCTCAACAAGATTAATAGTATTCTTATTCGGAATAAAGATCTGTGTATCTGCTTTTGGTCTTCTTCCAACATCAGGGTTTAAACGCAATAAATCTTTCGTTTTAACGTCAAGTTTCTTCGCAATGCTTCGCATTGTTTCCCCTTGTTTTACTTTATATGTAAGGTATTTTTTTTGCTGACCACAAGATACAGCGATCGTAAAAACAAAAAAAGTAACTAATAATTTAAAATGCTTCATATAATTTGTCGTTTCCTGTGTTCAGAAAAAGTTTTTCTAAAGTCAGTAATTCCTATAGTATAACACAAAAACTACTGACTTAGTATATTATTCCCACTCGATTGTTGCTGGTGGTTTTGAGCTGATATCATATACAACTCTATTTACACCTTTCACTTTATTTATAATATCGTTTGACGTTTTTTGCAAGAATTCATAAGGTAAATTTACCCAATCAGCAGTCATACCATCAGTGCTTTCAACAGCTCTAAGTGCAACAACCTTTTCATAAGTTCTCTCATCTCCCATAACTCCAACAGAGTTTACAGGTAATAAAATAGCACCAGCTTGCCATACTTTATCATACAATCCACTATCTCTTAATCCGTTGATAAAAACAGCATCTACTTCTTGTAATATGGCTACTTTTTCTGGAGTAATATCTCCTAAAATACGAATTGCAAGCCCTGGACCAGGAAAAGGATGTCTTCCTAACAATTCTTTATCAATTCCCAAAGAGGCTCCCACTCTTCTTACTTCGTCTTTAAAAATCATACGCAAAGGCTCTACAATTTTTAATTTCATGAAATCTGGCAATCCACCTACATTATGGTGACTTTTAATGGTTGCTGATGGACCTCCATTTACAGAAACTGATTCAATAACATCAGGGTAAATAGTTCCTTGCGCTAACCATTTGGCATCGGTAATTTGATTTGCTTCAGCATCAAAAACCTCAATAAAAGCATTTCCAATCGCTTTTCTTTTTTCTTCAGGATCACTTAAACCAGCAAGAGCTTTCATAAAACGTTCAGAAGCATCAACTCCTTTTACGTTTAAGCCCATTCCTTCATATTGTTTTAAAACATCTGTATATTCGTTTTTACGTAACAATCCGTTATTCACAAAAATACAATGTAAGTTGCTTCCAATTGCTTTGTGTAATAAAACTGCAGCAACAGTAGAATCTACACCTCCAGACAAGCCTAAAACAACCTTGTCGTCTCCAACCTTTGCTTTAATATCGCTGATCGTTGTTTCTGCAAATGAATCTGGAGTAAAAGTTTGTGCTACTCCAGCTATTTTGACTAAAAAATTTTCTAATAATTGTTTTCCATCAGTAGTATGATATACTTCTGGATGAAATTGTATTGCATAGGTATCTTCTCCTTCAATTCTATATGCAGCATTTTCTACATCGTGTGTACTTGCTAATCGCAATCCGTTTGTTGGTAATTCTTTAATTGTATCAGAATGACTCATCCAAACTTGGCTTCCTACAGAAATCCCATCAAGAAAAACCTCTTCATTCTTTACAAATGATAAATTAGCTCTTCCATATTCTCGGGTGTTTGATTGACCAACCAATCCTCCAGAAAAATGCGCTAAATATTGCGCTCCATAACATACAGCTAATAAGGGTTTCTTTCCTCTTATTTCAGATAAATCTGGATGGAGAGGATCTTCCGACCTTACAGAAGATGGACTTCCCGATAAGATAACCGCTTTAAATTCGTTGCTGTTTTTTGGTAATTTGTTATACGGATGAATTTCACAATAAATGTTTAATTCTCTCACTCTTCGGGCAATAAGTTGTGTGTATTGCGAGCCGAAATCTAATATAAGTACGTTGTGTTGTTGCATGCGCAAAAATACTACAAGAATTTAGAATTTTTTGCATCTATTTTCTTTTTTTTTAATGCAGTAAGAAAATTACAAACTTGGAATGCAGTTTGGTTCTTAAAACTTATAAACTATGGCATTGATATTCATCCCAGCTCCTACCGATGCAAAGATTACAACATCTCCTTTATTTACTTCTTGGTTTTCTATTTCTCCCTTTAAAACCAAATCTAATAATGTGGGTACAGTTGCAACTGAACTGTTTCCAAACGTATGAATATTCATTGGCATTACATTTTCTGGAACTTGCCTTTTAAACAATCTATAAAAACGTTTTATAATTGCATCATCCATTTTTTCATTGGCTTGATGAATAAATATTTTTTTCACATCGTCAATGCCCTTTCCACTTTTTTCTAAAGCAGTTTGCATTGCTTGAGGTACGTTATTAAGAGCAAATTCATAGATTTTACGTCCTAACATTTTTATATATTTATTATCAGGGTTTGCATTAGAATCAAATGATTTATCAAAAAACAAATAACCAACTTCATCTTTCGCAAAAGTTTGGGTTGCATGACTTAAAATCCCTGAATCTTTCTCACTTGTTGCTTCTATGACACAAGCTCCTGCTCCATCACTGAAAATCATCGAATCTCTATCTGACTTGTCTACAACTCTAGATAAGGTTTCAGCACCAATCACAAGTATTTTCTTTGCTATTTCTGCTTTTATAAA
>JAESTN010000153.1 GCA_016763595.1 Flavobacteriaceae bacterium
CGTATTTTGTTTTTTTAGAAAGCATACTGCGAATATAAACTATATTACTAAATTTCTAGAGCTTGTTTTAAATCATTTAAGATATCATTAACATTTTCTAATCCTACAGAAACACGTACTAAACCATCAGTAATCCCAACTTCCAATCTATCTTCTTCTGCCAAACTACTGTGTGTTGTTGAAGCAGGATGTGTAACAATACTTCTAGTATCCCCTAAATTCGCTGATAATGAGCACATTTTAATTTTATTTAAAAACTTACGCCCTGCTTCAATACCTCCATTAATTTCAAAAGCAATGATGTTTCCACCTAGTTTCATTTGCTTTTTTGCCGTTTCATATTGTGGGTGCGATTTTAAAAAAGGGTACTTTACCAAATTCACATTTGATTGTGTTTCTAAAAACTCAGCTACTTTTAATGCATTTTCGCAATGTTTTTCTACACGAATTGCCAAGGTTTCTAAACTTTTTGACAAGACCCAAGCATTAAAAGGTGACATTGCTGGCCCTGTGTTTCTAGAAAACAAATAAATTTCACGAATCAAATCTGCTTTTCCAACTGCGACTCCACCTAAAACTCTCCCTTGTCCATCAATCAATTTTGTAGCAGAGTGAATCACAATATCTGCTCCAAACTTTATGGGGTTTTGTAAATAAGGAGTTGCAAAACAATTGTCTATCACTAGTAATAAATCGTGCTTTTTAGCAATGGCTCCCAACAATTCTAAATCTAACAAGTCAACTCCTGGGTTTGTAGGTGTTTCTGCATATAAAATCTTTGTGTTTGGCTGAATTAAACCTTCAATTTTATCCGCTTCATTTACGTTAAAATAACTAGTTTGTATGTTCCATTTTGGAAAGAACTTGGTAAAAAGAGAATGTGTAGATCCAAACACTGACCTACAAGAAACCACATGATCACCTGCTCTTAATAAAGCTCCAAAAGTAGAAAACACCGCTGCCATTCCGGTTGCAAAAGCATAGCCAGATTCTGCTCCTTCCATTGCTACTATTTTATCTACAAATTCAGTGGTATTTGGATTCGAAAATCTACTGTACAAATTTTTCTCTTTTTCTTCAGCAAAAGAAGCACGCATATCTTCTGCATCATCAAATACAAAACTTGATGTTATATACATGGGTGTAGAATGTTCTGAAAATTGAGACCTTTCAGTTTGATTTCTTATTGCTTGTGTTTCGAAATGGTAATTACTCATATCTTTTAGGTATTGGATTATAGGAAATAGAGATTCGTAACTCGTTGGCTAAAACTTACTACTGAATACTAGCTCCTAATTACTTCATTTAACTATTATTTTTCGCCAATCTTAATATATCTCCAAAGACACCTCTTGCAGTTACTTTTGCTCCGGCTCCGGCTCCCTGAATTACAATTGGTTGCGCTCCGTAAGATTCTGTATAAATTTCAAAAATAGCATCTGAACCTTTTAAGGAACCTAATGGAGAACTTTTAGAAACGGACACTAACTTCACCTCTAATTTTCCCTTTCTCTGAAACAAATCACCTGATAAATCACCAATATATCTCAAGACATGATTTTCTTTTTGAGCCTCTTTTTGTTCTTGAAAAGTCACATTCAATTTCTCTAAATTAGACAAGAAATCTTCTGATTCAATCTCTCTAAACTCCAATGGAATTAGGTTTTCTATTACAGTATCTTCAAATTCGTTTTCTAAATCTAATTCTCTTGCCAAGATTAATAGTTTTCTAGCGACATCATTTCCACATAAGTCTTCTCTTGGGTCGGGCTCTGTAAATCCCTGATCAATTGCTTCTTGCAATACTTCTGAAAAAGCAACATCTTCGGATGAAAATTTATTAAACAAATAACTCAAAGACCCCGAAAACACACCTCTAATTCTGGTGATATTTTCACCAGATTCATGCAACAATCGTATGGTATCAATCAACGGTAAACCAGCTCCTACATTTGTTTCATACAAATATGTTTTTTTGTTTTTTGCCAATTGACTTCTCAACTCTTTATAAAATGAATGCGAAATGGTATTGGCAATTTTATTTGACGAAACCAAATCAAAACCTGCTTCAACAAACGGAATATAGTTTGACACAAAATCGGCATTTGCTGTGTTGTCAACTGCTATTAAATTTTCTAAATGATGCTTTTTTGCAAAGGCTGTAATTGCTTCAATCGATGTGTTTTCTATTCCGTTTTCTTCCAATTCTGCTTCCCAGTTTTTTGAAACTCCAGCTGCATTTAAGATCACTTTTGAAGAACTAGCAATGGCAAAAATATTCAATTGAATTTTACGCCTTTCCAACACTGATTTTGTGTTTTCAATAATCTGATTGATTAAGGTTCCTCCAACCAATCCTTTTCCGAAAATAGCGATGTTTATTTTTTTAGCAATTCCAAAAACTTGTCCATGAATTACATTTACTGCTTTATACAATTCAACTTTCTTCACCACCAAACTCACATTCTTACCCGTAATTGTATTGTTAAATAACAAGGGTACAATTTGGTTTTTAATCAGGGCATTATATGGATGATGGAACTCACTTAAGTCTTGTCCAATAATTGAAATTACAGCGACATTATCAATAATTGAAATTTTATTTACATCTTGACAGTAAAAATCACTTTCAAATTCTTTTTCTAATGCCAACACTGCTTTGGTT
Source organism: Flavobacteriaceae bacterium (assembly GCA_016763595.1). Classification (GTDB taxonomy): domain Bacteria; phylum Bacteroidota; class Bacteroidia; order Flavobacteriales; family Flavobacteriaceae; genus Polaribacter. The sequence continues at coordinate 2,666 of JAESTN010000153.1, forward strand.
GCCTTTTCTTTATTAATAATCAACCCGATTCCTCTTTCAGAAGAACCTTGAGAAATGATACTTACACTAATATCTTTATCGCTCAAAGCTCTAAAAATTCTAGCATCAACACCTACTTTTCCCAACAAGCCTCTACCTTCAAAATTTAATAAGGCAACCTCTTCTAAAACAGAAATAGATTTAATGCCCTTTGCACAAGATTTAGAGGTTATTAAAGTCCCTTTATCTTCTTTATTAAATGTATTTAAAATACGCAAGTTGATGTTCTTTTCTAGCAACGGAATAATGGTCTTTGCATGTAAAATAGTAGCGCCAAAATTAGCGAGTTCATTTGCTTCAGAAAACGATAATTGTTCGATTTTCTTTGCGTCTGCAACCAAATCAGGATTTGCTGTGAATATTCCGTTTACATGTGTATAATTCTGTAACTCTTCTGCATCTAAATAATTTGCTAATAAAGACGCTGTATAATTACTACCATTTCTCCCTAAAGTTGTGGTTTGTTTTTTCTGATTCCCTGCAATAAACCCAGTAACAACATTCACCGTACTCCCATTATACTTCCTAAAATGCGCCACTACATTTTCTTTTGATAGTTTTGTAATTGGCTGGGCGTTTCCAAAATTATCGTCTGTGATAATAAGTTGCCTAGCATCTGTTGCGTTTGCATTTATACCGCGTTTATTTAATAAGCTTTCTATCAGTTTCACAGACAACAACTCTCCTTGAGCCAACACCTCATCTTTTATTTTCTGGCTATAGTCTTCTAATAATTGAACCCCTTCAAAAATGGTTTTTAACTTTAAAAACTCTTTTGAAAAATCTACCTGTATTGCCGGTGCTAATTGCTCTTTTTGAAATGCTTCAAACTGTTCTTTATATTCAAAACCCCTAGCCGCATTTTCTAAAATCTCTTCTAATTGATCCGTAGAATTCCCTCTTGCAGAGGCAACAACCGTAATATTTTCTCCTGCTTCAACTTTATGAACAATTATGTCAATGGCGTTTTTCAATCCTTCACCATTTGCCAATGATTTTCCTCCAAATTTTAATACTTTCATTTTATTATTGTTAAAGTCCTTATTAAAAATAGGGGCTATAATTTTTTGTAATTGTTTGTATTCTATTAAAAAAGCATCGTGTCCATGAACCGAATTAATTTCGTTATAGGTAACATTTGATTTTGTAATAGCTAATTTTTGATGTGTTTCTATATTTTCTTCTGCTGTAAAAAACAAATCAGAATTCACTCCAACAATATGAATATCGGCTTCTATGGTGTCTAAAATCTCAATGTCTTTTTCACCATTATTTGTCACATCAATAGATTTTAAAAGTTGATTCATCAATTTATAAGATGATAACTGATAACGCTCTTGTAATTTCTTACCATGATGCAACAACCAACTTTCTACATTAAAGATTTCAAGAGCCTCATTTTTTGACCGTTGAAAACGTTTTTTAAAAGATTCTGGCGTTCTATAACACAACATGGCATGCATTCGTGCATCATGAACAGGATTCTTAGAATTCACTAAAAATTGTTCTTGAATTTGGCAATTGGCAATCAACCAATCTGTCGATTTCCAATCGGTAGCAACCGGAATAAAGTGTTGCGTAATTTTTGGATCTAAAACAACCATCTCCCATGCAATTCCTCCACCTAATGAACCTCCAATCAAGCCAAAAAGTTTGTTGATTTTCAATTCTTTTAAGCCGATTAAAAACAGGGCTGCCATATCTCTTGCTATAAAACTTTTATAGTCATTAATTACATAGCCATCAAATCCATTACCTGGAATATTAAATGCCAAAATGGTATATTGATTTGTATCGATTGCTTTATTTTCCCCAATCAAATCTTTCCACCAGCCATCTTTTCCAGTAACATTGCAATTCCCTGTTAATGCATGATTAACCAATACCACAGGAGCAGTCCCCAATTCTTTTCCAAACAACCGATAACTGAGCTGAATGTTATTAAATTGGGTCCCACTTTCTGTAGAATACCTAAGAATATCTATAAATGGTAAATTACTTTTCATTCTCTTTTATTGAAACAATGTATTTTCATTTAAAATGCTCTCGAGACAATTTTTTCTCATTTCAATCGGAAAAATCACTCGAACTGATCTGTTACTTTTACACCAATACTTCATTTGAAACTTTTGCAAATGCTTCTTGTAAATCTGCTTTTAAATCATCAATATTTTCCAACCCAACAGACAACCTGATTAAATCTTTGGTTACTCCAGTTGTTTCTTGTTGCTCGTCTGTTAATTGCTGATGTGTTGTACTTGCAGGATGAATGATTAATGATTTTGTATCTCCAATATTTGCTAGAAGGGAGAATAATTTTGTGGTATCTGCAATTATTTTTGCGGATTCAAATCCTCCTTTTACACCAAAAGTTACCACACCACTCTGTCCTTTAGGTAAATATCTATCAGCCAAACTCTTGTATTTACTTGTTTCCAACCCTGGATAATTTACCCAAGCAACTTCTTTTTGATGCTCCAACCAGGTTGCCAATACCAATGCATTCTCACTGTGTTGTTTGATTCGAATTTCTAATGTTTCTAGTCCTTGAATGATTTGAAAAGCATTGAACGGACTTAAAGCCGCGCCATAATCACGTAATCCTTCAATTCTAACTTTCGCAATAAAGGCTGCTTCTTTCAATACTTCACTGTATACCAACCCATGATACCCTGCTGATGGTTCAGTAAACTCAGGGAATTTACCATTCGCCCAATTAAAAGTTCCTGCATCAATAATAGCACCTCCTAAAGCGGTTCCATTCCCATTAATGTATTTTGTAAGCGAATGAATTACAATGTTTGCGCCGTATTTTATAGGATTCAATAATGATGGTGTTGCTACTGTATTATCAACAATTAGAGGCACTTTAAATGCTTTGGCTTGGGTTGCTATTTCTTCAATATCTAAGACATCTAACTTAGGATTTCCTAATGATTCAATAAAAAAGACCCGTGTATTTTCTTGAACTGCATTTTTAAAATTTTCTGGACTTGACGGGTCTACGAATGTGGTTGTAATTCCGTGTCTTGGTAAAGTAACATTTAACAAATTGTACGAACCTCCGTACAAGCTACTAGAAGCAACAATATGATCTCCAGCTTTCAATAAGGTTAATAAGGTTGTTGCAATTGCAGCAGTACCAGATGCAGTAACAACCGCTGCAATTCCGCCTTCTAAAGCAGCTAAACGCTGCTCCAAAATATCGTTTGTTGGGTTGTTGATTCGTGTATAAATATTTCCAGGTTCTGCCAGTGCAAATAAATTTGCTGCATGATCCGAATCATTAAACACGTAGGCTGTAGTTTGATAAATAGGAACGGCTCTGGTCCCTCCTGTTTTTTGGACA
>JAESTN010000154.1 GCA_016763595.1 Flavobacteriaceae bacterium
CTTAAAAACAGCCATAGAAATTGCTGGGTTATTTATCAGTGAAGGACCAATTGTACAAGTAAAATATAGAGGAGAAAAACCGAGAGTTCAGAGTGATACTGATCCTAAAATACAATGGGATGGCCCATTAGTAGTTCTAGTAAATGAACTGTCTGCTTCTGCTTCAGAAATTTTCGCTGCAGCAATGCAAGATTATAATAGAGCAGTAATTATTGGAGGAAATCAAACCTATGGAAAAGGAACTGTTCAAAACATATTACCCATCAATCAATTTTACCCGAAGTATAAAAAAGACTTAGGTTATTTAAAAATGACCATTCAAAAATTCTATAGAGTTAATGGTGGTTCAACTCAAAAAGAAGGGGTGTATTCTGATATTGCTATGCCAAGTAGGTATAGTTATATGAAATATGGAGAAAGAGATATGGAAGGTGCATTAGCTTGGGATAAAGTTGACAAAGCAAATTACACAACTGTAGATTCTTATGAAAACTTTAGCGATGTAGTTAATGAAAGTAAAGAAAGAATCATTCAAAACCCTGACTTTACCTTAATCAACAATTATGCAAAATGGCTTAAAAAGGGGCAAGAAAACACTACATATTCTTTAAATTACAAACAATTTACCAAAGAGTCTAAAAAACATGCAAAGAGTGGAGAGCAATTCAAATCTGTATTTAAATTTAAATCAGATTTAAAATTTGTTTCTCCTAAGAGCGAGCTTCCATTAATAAAAAGTGCCGTAATTAATAAGGATAAAAGAATTGCTTGGCACCAAAGTTTATCTAAAGATATTTATGTAAATGAAGCTTTAAATGTGCTAAGTCAGTTGCGTATGAGAAACTTAAATCAGATTATCAAACATTAATGAATTTTGAAGTAACATTTAAAACACGTTGGTCAGATTTTGACGCGAACAGACATTTACGTCATACTGCTTATAATGATTATGCTGCAGAAGTTAGAGTCCGTTATTTTAAACAGCAAGGATTTACAATTACAGATTTTGCAAATGACAATCTAGGACCCATCCTTTTCAAAGAAGAAACTTCTTTCTTTAAAGAAATTCATATGGGAGCTGATGTTACTATAAACCTTCAACTAAAAGCGGTTTCTGGAAAAACAGAACGCTGGAAACTATTGCATCATTTTTTTAATGAGAAAGGGCAATTGGCAGCAGAAATAATGGTTTTTGGTGCTTGGATCGATTTAGAAAAAAGAAAACTTGTGGTACCAACGCCAAAATTTCACAATTTATTTTCAGCATTGGATAAAACTGATGATTATGAGGATATTCTTTTAAAAATGGAAACGTTAAAAAAAACTTAATATTCACCTCTACATAGAACGACCAATAGGTTTGTATATAGAGAATTCTATATCTTTAAAGTTAATTCAATACAATTAACTTAACCTAACGTTATTATGTTCAACAAAAAACAAGCAATCACCCTGTTTTCGGGGGTGCTTTTTTGCTTTAGCACATTGCATATTTCGGCACAATCCGAGTATCGTAATTATAGTCAGCTTTCTCAAAAAATAAAAAATTTACATTCAAATTATTCCAACCTCAGCAAACTAGAAGTGCTAACAACTACCGTTGGAGGTCATAAAATCTGGGCACTAACCTTATCTAGAGGAAATGCAAAAAACAAACCGGCAATTGCTATTGTGAGTGGTGTTGACGGCAAACACATTTTAGGTCCAGAAATGGCAGTAAATATTGCCGAAAATATCCTAAAAAATCACGCCGATGTATTAGAGAATACTGCGTTTTATATTTTCCCAAATATGAGTCCGAATTCGACCGAGAATTATTTTTCTTCTTTAAAACATTATAAAAATGGAAATGCAAGAAACACAGATGACGACAGAGATGGAGCCATCAATGAAGATGCTTTTGATGATTTAAATAAAGACGGATTGATTACCATGATGCGTATAGAAGATCCTACCGGCGCATACATTTTAAACAAAGAAGACAAGAGAATCTTGACTAAAGCTGACAAAAACAAAGGTCAACTTGGAAAATACAAATTGATTTCTGAAGGAATTGACAATGATAAAGACGGAAAATTTAATGAGGATGGAAAAGGTGGAATTCAATTCAATAAAAACTTTAGTTATAAATACCCATACTTTAAGCCTGGTGCTGGAGAACATGCTATTTCTGAAAAAGAAAATAGAGCGCTATTAACCTTCTTATATGAGCAATGGAATATTTTTTCAATTATCACATTAGGTCCAGAAAACAATTTATCTAAGCCATTAAAATTCAATGCTGGCGGAGCAAAGAAAAGAGTTGTTACTAGTATTTTAAAAGAGGATGCCGCTTTAAATAAATTTTTATCAGACAAGTACAACAAAATCACTGACACTAAAGACGCTCCAGTTTCTAAGGGAAAAGGTGGTGATTTCTTTCAATGGTCCTATTTTCATTTTGGTAAATTAGCATTGAGTACTCCAGGTTGGTGGGTTCCAACGGTAAAAGACACTGCAAAGAAGTCTTCAAAAAACAAATATGTGAATTATTTACGTTGGGCTAAAAAAGAAAACATCAGCAATGCTTTTGTAGATTGGACACCAATAAACCATCCTGATTTCCCAAATCAGAAAGTAGAAGTTGGAGGAATCACTCCTTACAAAATGTACAACCCTCCCTATAAAATGGTTGCCGACATTAGCAAAAAGCATACAGATTTCATCCTGGAAATAGCTAAAATACAGCCAAATATTAAATTGCAAAACTTAATAATTGAACCCTTAGGAAATGGGATCAATAGAATAACTGTCGACGTCCATAATAAAGGATTATTACCAACACATACAGAAATGGGCAAACGCTCAAGATGGTTGCGTAAAATAAAAGTAGCCCTTGTAAACCTTACTAAAAAACAACAAATAATTAGTGGTAAAAAAATCACATTGCTAACAAGTATTGATGGAGATAGTTCACAACAATTTACGTGGTTGATTAAAGGAAAAGGAACTATTCGCATAGAAGCAGGAACTTCTCATACAGGAATAGACACAAAAACAATCAACTTAAAATAAAAATATAGAAAACATGAAAATCAATAGAAATATATTTCAATCATTGTTGCTACTGTTTTTATTTCCATTAGCAATTGGCGCACAAAATAGTACTGAAATTTTTAGGGCTGCAGGCTCTCCTCACAACCCAAAGGTTGAAATTTCATTTAATAGATATTATACTTCAGAAGGATTAGCTGCTTTGGGCAAAAAAATAGCCGATGCACATCCAAATCTGGTAAAAAGACAATCCATAGGTAAATCTGCA
>JAESTN010000155.1 GCA_016763595.1 Flavobacteriaceae bacterium
CCACCAACTAAAATGGCTGCTAAATGAGGAGCTCTAATTCCGGTATCTACCAATTGCTTAGTCTCTATCGCAATTTCTTCTTTGATTTGATTTGATGTTGCTTTACCGTCTAATAATATCATAATTGTTGTTGTGTTGTTGGCTTATTCTATAAAACTAAAAAGAGATAAACATCGTTTATCTCTTTTTTTGAAATTTTTATTTCATTCCTTTCATCATTTGCATCATTTTTCTACCGCCTCCGCCTTGCATCATCTTCATCATTTTGCTCATCTGTGTAAACTGTTTCATTAATTGGTTTACATCTTGCACAGTGGTTCCAGATCCTTTTGCGATACGTTTCTTTCTGCTTGCATTAATAGAATTAGGGGTGCTTCTTTCTGAAGGGGTCATCGAATGGATAATGGATTCAATTCCTTTAAAAGCATCATCATCAATATCTACATCTTTTAATGCTTTACCAGCACCTGGAATCATACCCATCAAATCTTTCATGTTACCCATTTTCTTGATTTGTTGAATCTGACTTAAAAAATCGTCAAAACCGAATTGATTTTTAGCAATCTTTTTTTGTAGTTTTCGTGCTTCCTCTTCATCAAACTGTTCTTGAGCACGTTCTACAAGAGACACAACATCTCCCATTCCTAAGATTCTGTCTGCCATACGATCTGGATGGAAAATATCAATCGCTTCCATTTTTTCTCCAGTACCAATAAACTTAATTGGCTTATTTACAACAGATTTTATTGTTAAGGCTGCTCCACCACGTGTATCACCATCTAACTTTGTAAGAACTACACCATCAAAATTTAATACATCATGAAATGCTTTTGCTGTATTAACGGCATCTTGACCAGTCATAGAGTCAACCACAAATAATGTTTCTTGTGGACTAACGGCTTTATGAATGTTCGAAATTTCTGTCATCATTGCTTCATCAACAGCTAAACGACCGGCAGTATCAATAATTACTACATTTTTACCAGTTGCCTTTGCGTGCTTAACGGCATTTTTAGAAATTTCTACGGGATTGTTATTGCCAACTTCTGCATATACTTCAACACCAATTTGTTCTCCAACAACTTGTAATTGATTGATGGCTGCAGGACGATATACATCACAACCAACTAATAAAACTTGTTTAGCCTTTTTAGTTTTTAAGAAGTTTGCTAATTTTCCAGAAAAAGTTGTTTTACCAGAACCTTGTAAACCAGACATTAAAATTACAGTTGGAGAGCCACCTAAGTTTAGGCCTACAGTTTCTCCACCCATTAATTCAGTTAATTCATCCTTAACAAGCTTTACCATTAATTGCCCAGGGTTTAACGTTGTTAATACGTCTTGTCCTAAAGCTTGGTTTTGTACTTTTTTTGTAAAATCTTTGGCGATTTTAAAGTTAACATCAGCATCTAATAAAGCTCTACGAACTTCCTTTAGTGTCTCAGCAACGTTAACTTCTGTAATACTACCGTGACCTTTTAATGTATGTAAGGCTTTATCTAATTTATCACTTAAATTATTAAACATGTGTTCTGTGTTCTTTTTTTTGGAAGCACAAATATATGAAACTTCACGATTTTTAAAGAAAAATTACTAGGGTTATTTTGATTTACTTATCAAACTTACTAAGAAGTTGATCAAATGAATAAAAGCGGAGATTATAAATATTAAAATAGATAAAACAAGTATTAGATTTGAATAATCTGCTGTTAAATTTAACTCAGTTGGATTGTTGTTTTCACCTAACCAATTCCAATTGTCTTTTGTGAAAAATAAAAGAAGGGCAAGAGTTTGAAGTATAATATGAGTCCCCGTCATCCATTTGATAGATTTCTTTTGTGCCCAGTAAAGAGAAAAATAATTCAAGCCAATAAGCCCAAAGAAGACTAGAAAAAAGTAACTTAGGTTGCTATATGATATTATTAAGGGAGTGTATGAAATATTTAGTTCAATAGCATTATCTTTAAATACGTAACCTATGAGTAATACAATTGGGATTAATGCAAAAAAAAACAAATGCGGTTTGGAAATTATTTTTTTCATTTAATAGTTTTTAAGTAAGGTTTCAGTATGATGCGCTGTATGATGTGCTATCCACATTAGTACTTCTCTTATTGGCATTTTACCGAGTAGAGGATGTGGAAGCAGTAACGTATCTAAATGTGTATCTTTCCATTTATTTGTTTTGTATTGTAATTTTTTATTCTGAACAGTAAGCGTATAAAGTAATTGTTTTTTGTCTTTTAAAGAAGGGATTTTCATTCCGGTATTATAGGTTTTAGCTCTTTCTTCATTTTGAATCAATTTTTCTTGATATCTTTTTACAACAGCTTTATAAGATCTTAATGCTCTATTAGAAACTCCAAACTTACTTTTAAGAATAAATTTTGGAAAGCTCATTGCATGATTTACTTTCTTAATAGCATTCACTAAATGTAAAATATGTTGTCCAGTTGTCCATTTTCCTTCTGGACTTTTTACCCAAGCCTCGTCTGGTTGTTTTTCCAACCAATCAAACAATTTTTGATGTTCGTTTTCTAATACATCAATAATCTCATCTTTCTTCATTACCCAAAGTTTTAATCCTTTAAATGTAAGAAATAAATAAGGATTTACAATTCACTACAAAAATAAAACAGTTGATTACATTTGGTTTTTTTTAAGAGGATGTCTCACATACATTTGTTTCATCAAACAGAAAAAAACGATAATCATGAGAACAATATTATTTATTCAGAAAGCAATTTTCACTACAGTTCTGACGCTTACTTTTTTATGTATGCAAAACATGTCAGCACAAACGAGTGTAAAAACAAAAACCAATAATTTTTCAATAAGCTCAACCTCTAAAAAAGGAGTTAGAACCTACCATGTTAAGAATGGTCAAAAAGATTTTAGAATAGAATATGAAGGAGATATCACACTGTCTAACGATGATAGAGATATTGTTGGGGTTTCTAGAGGTGGATTTATAGAGATTAAAAAATCGAGTTTTGGAACAAAAAGAAGAATCTTAATTCATAATGAGTCTGGAACTTTAGTGAAAAAATATTTTGTTGGTTGGTCTGAAAAGCCATACAATACAGCAGGAAGAAAATGGTTGGCTGATATTTTACCAGAAATTTTAAGGACTACAACAATCGCTGCAAAAAGCAGAGTAGACCGATTCTATAGAAATGGTGGTGCTTCTAATGTATTGGCAGAAGTGAGTAAAATGAAAAGTGATTTTGTAAAGTCGGCTTATATAAAACTACTGCTTAAAAAGAATTTAAGTACAAATGATATGGTTAAAACCATCCAATCTACAGGAAAATATATTAAATCTGACCATTATGTTTCTCAAATTTTGAAGAGTAATCAAAAGGCTTTCTTAAAAAATGATAGAACGATCACGGCATATATTAACGCAACAAAAAGTATTGATTCTGATCATTATATAACCAGTGTTTTAAAGAAAGTGATAGAAGATTCTTCAATTTCTGATAAACAACTAGGGAGCTTATTAGAAATTACCAAAGGAATTAATTCTGATCATTATCTTTCTCAGTTATTAAAGAGTATTATGGATAACAGAATGTTAAATGATGATAATATGGCTAAGATTTTAAGCTTAACTAAAGACATAAAATCTGATCATTACAAAACGAGTATTCTTAAAAAAGCACTAAAGAGTAAGAAGTTGTCTGCGAAAGCTTACGCACAATTTTTATCTTCTGTTAAGGATATCAAATCGGATCATTATATTTCTACGATTATAACAGAGTTATTAAAAAACAAGTTAGACAGAACCTCTTTAGATACCGTTTTAGAGATGATGGAAGAGACAATACATTCGGATCATTATTTAACAACTATTTACACAAAAATGGCTTCTAAAAACGCCTTGTCTGAAAGTCAGTTAATTACCGTAATGCAGTCTGCAGGGAAAACAATTAATTCTAGTCATTATTTAACTAAAGTATTAACATCGTTCGCAAAACAAGTCAATAGATCTTCAGAAAAAGTAAAGAGTGTCTACAGAAAAGAGGCTAAAAATATTAAATCTGATACTTATTACGGTAGAGCAATGAAAGCTTTAAACTAAGCAAATTAATAATTCACTTTCAGTTACAATAAAAACGTTAAGACATCGTCGATTACATGAAAATAGCAATAATTCCATTACTAATATTCGGGCTTTTCTTAAGCTCTTGTACAAAGCCCGAAAAAAACGAGTATTCTGAATTTAATAAAGCATATACTAGTTTTATTGAGTTAGCGACAGCCGAATTTGGTGCAAAATACGGAATGGCAATAGCAGTAGTAAAAGATGACGCTATTATATTTGAAAATTACCGCGGCATGGCTGATGTAGATAAAAATATAAAAGTGAGTAAGAATACACTTTTTTATATTGCTTCAGTTACCAAATCCTTTACAGCAATGGCTGCTTTAATTCTGGAGTCTAAGGGGAAATTAGATTTTAATAAATCTTTAGCAGAATTTTTTCCTGAGATTAATTTTTCACCAGAATTAAAAGCTGATAGCATTACCATTGAGCACCTAATTGTACATACATCTGGAATTAAAAATAAGCCCATTGGTTATGTGAATTCATATACTGGAGCGTACGACAGTGATGCCCTGCTTATCCTTTTAGAAAAATTCTCGGAAGTAAATACAGACGCTTCCTTCGATAATTTTGAATACACCAATTTAGGATATAATATTTTGGGTATGATTATGGAAAAGGAATTAGGAACCGATTGGAAATCGCTTGTAGCGCAAGAAGTGTTAGCTCCTTTAAAGATGAATCATACAACTACAAGTATGTCTACAGCTATAGATAAAGGCTGGGAAATTGCAAAACCGCATAGTCAAAATAATGATACGAATACATTAGTTCGTCTTGCTATCCAGAAAAATGATAAAACCATGCATGCGGCAGGTGGTATCATTTCAACAGCGCAAGATATGAGCAGATGGATGTTGGTAGAATTAAACAATGGTAAAATTAACGGAGAACAAATAATTGACTCAGATCTGGTTAAGAAAAGCCAGCTCAATCATGCAAAGCAGAATAGAACTTGGTATGACCTTAAACGATTTGGGTATGGGTACGGTTGGAATATTGCGACCACTCCATTGGGGGATACATTGGTGCATCATTATGGGAGTTTTAATGGCATGCATCCTCAGTTTTCATTTGTACGTAAAACCGGAGTAGGTGTTGTTGTTATGGCTAATGAAGGGAGTTTAAGCTATCCTCTTAATATGTTACTTAGTGGCTATGTGCACGATTATTTTTCAAAACGAGAAAATATCGATGTGTATTATAAAGAAAAGCTAAAAAAGTTTAAAGCAGATTATGCAAAGGACATAAAATCAAATAATGATTATATGGACAGAATTACAAAAAGACCATGGCTGCTAGAACATCCTTTTTCTTCTTACGCAGGAACTTATAGTCATGATTTATTTGGTGAGATCGTGGTAGAACTCACTAAAAATAATACATTTGTGACGACCATTGGCAATTTAAAATCTAATCTAGTATCTGCGCATCGAACCAATGCTTTTAGAGTACAAATGGAAGAGAATGGAGGCTCTGTTGTTCAATTTGAAATTGTGGATGGAAATGTTACAAAAGCAACATGGAAAGGACAAACGTATGATAAAGACGTTAAGTAATGATAGATAATCAGTTGTATTTAAGATGAAATGACCCTCAAATGAGTATTAAAAAAATGAATAAGAATACATGATGAGTTGAACGTTTTAGCTAAGATCGTTATTCAATCTTATTTTAGTAGCTAACGAACATTAATATTAAGTACCTTTTAATAAGATTCAGTATCTTTAAATTGAAAAGTAAAAGAGTTAACCAAAACAACCAAACCTTTGAAAAAGCATCTAATAATTATTGTTTCAAGTGCTGTTCTTAGTCTCATTTTGAGTTATTATTTAGTGATTAGTAATCAAGGAGAACTGCAAGAATATACAATTACAATCGGACTTTTGTCTGTTTTTTTAGGGATATTAGTAGCCTATGTTCTTTATTTTTTAGCAATAAAATTAGACCAATTATATCCTTGGCAAACACAAACTAACAATCGGTTGTTTATTGGGTTTATACTTCAAGTACTCGCGGCTTTTAGTCTCATTTTTGGTTTTATTTATGGGTATTCAAACCTTATTATTAGCAATGAAGAATTTTTTACCGAGTATCAAGAAACCTTAATAAAACTATCAATTCTACTGTGCATCTTATTATTGGTGTATTCAGTAGTCTATTTTGCCTTTTATTCTTATTACTCTTTTGCTACTTTACAAATAGAATCTGTTAAACAAGAACGCAAACAGATAGATTTGCAATTAAAAGCCTTAAAGTCTCAATTAAGTCCACATTTTTTATTCAACAGTTTAAATACCATTTCTTCATTAGTACATACCAATACAAAGAAATCTGAATTGTTTATTCGGAAATTAGCCAACATGTACCAGTTTACATTAAGCAGTTACCATTCTATGTTAATCTCTTTAGAAGAAGAATTAGACTTTGTAGCCTCATATCAATTTTTATTAGAAACACGGTTTGAAGATAAATTAACAATTAAGATTGACATACCGGCAACATTAAATGACACAAAAATTCCGCCATTGGCATTACAAATGTTGATTGAAAATGCAGTAAAACACAATACAATGGATAAAAAGAACCCCTTGCAAGTAACTGTTTATGTTGAAGGGAATCATATTTGTGTAAAAAATAATATCACTGAAGAGCCATCTCATAAAACGTCTTTCCATATTGGGTTAAAGAATATTAATACACGCTATTTATTACTTGCTAGCAAGGGGATTTCTATTAGTAACGGAAATGTATTCTTAGTCAAAATACCTATTATTCGATGAATAAATTATTTATACACACACCGGTTTTTAGGTTTTTAAGCCCATTTTTTAGTGGAACAATAGCGTATTTGTTAATCTTACTAATCAATAATAACATTGCACAATTACAAGAAGAATTTTTAAGTCAAGAATTATATGTTTGTATTGCGTTGTCTTTTATTGTTCATGAGTTTTCTCGTTTACAGTTGTGGTTGTTTAAATTGATACCTCGTTTTTTAGGAACCCCATTTATGTTGCTAATTCACATTACTATAACTGTATTGATAAGTGCTACAATAATTGCTTTACTTATTATTTCGTACTACTTTTATGCTTCTGGTTATGCACCGTTACCTGAAGAGTTACAAACTTTTATCAGTATTTATTGTAGCATTCCAGTTGCGTATGTGTTGTTAAATTTAAGTCACCAATATCTAAATAAAATCAATACTCAAAAGTTAGAAAATGAATTGCTAATTAAAGAAAACATAGAAGAAGATTTTAAGCAGTTTAAAAGAGAGATAAACCCCAGTTTATTATTTGAGAGTTTTGAGGTTTTATTAGTTCTAATCAAAGAAGATAAAAACCTTGTTGATCCCTTTATTGATAATTTAGCAACAATTTACAGGTATATTTTAGCCAGTAAAAAGAATCAATTGGTTGCTGTAAATAACGAAATAGAGATTGTAAATGAGTTAATTAATATCTACAATCATTTGCCTTATAGAAAGATAAATGTTCGTGTAAAAGAGGATTTCGAATTCTTGATCGTACCAGGCACTTTATTGTAGGTTATTGAACAGATTATAAAAACAACCATCGTTTCTACAAAAGTAAGTTTAGAAATATTGTTAGAAGTGCAAGACAATAATTTTACGCTACGTTATTTAAAAGAGGATAAAATTACAGATACCTTTACGCATAAAAACCTTGAAGATTTAAAGAAAGTTTATAGTATTTATAGCACTGATTCTATAGCGGTGTTAGAAGAAGAAGATCAACGAGTTATTAGCATACCAACATTAAATATTAAAGAGTAACCCATGAGAGCAGTAATTATAGAAGACGAAAATTTAGCTGCAGATAAGCTAGAACGTTATTTACTTAAGTATGATGCTGATATATTAATATTGGATAAATTATCAAGCATTTCTGAGGCTGTTTTTTGGTTTCAAAATAACCAAGATTACGATGTTGTTTTTATGGATATTCAACTAACTGATGGATTGAGTTTTGAGATATTTAATCAAGTACAAATTGTAAAACCAATTATCTTTACAACAGCTTTTGATGAGTATGCAATTGATGCCTTTAAAGTAAATAGTATCGATTATATATTAAAGCCGATCACCTTTACAGATGTTTCAAAAGCGATGGGGAAATTGAAGAAACTACAACATGTTTTTTCTGGGAATTCCCATGTGCAAAATGCAGTACAGGAACTAAAAGAAAAGAAAACCAAAGACCGTTTCTTAGTGCGTTTAGGGAATCATATTCATTCCATTAAAACAAGTGAAATTTCGTTGTTTTATGCAGAAGGAAGAACCGTATATTTAATTACAAAAGAAAAAAGAAAATTCATTTTAGATTACAAATTAGAAAGTTTAGAAGAGGTACTAAATAGTGCTGATTTTTACAGAGTGAATAGGACTTTTATTGTAAATATTTCTGATATTAAAGATGTATTGGTGTATTCTAATAGTAGGTTAAAAATTACGTCTGCTATTTTTAATGAAAAAGAGATTATTGTAAGTAGAGAAAAGGTTTCTGCATTTAAACAATGGTTCGAAGGCATTTAATTCCAATATGGAGTTCGATCTCTCATGCTTGATTTGATAGGGTTCAGAGTTTTTCTTTTTCCATGGCATTTAAGCATACTCAAAAGTGATTGCACTTTCTTTTTATAATAATTAGGAATTCAATTTAATTTTTGATTGATTTGTGTAAAAATAAAGCATGTCGTTTCAAATTAAAGAGATTCAAAATTCCGAAAGCCATTTAAAAATTATTGAAATTTTTAACGACATATCTTCTGCTAAAATTGTATTAAATCAAGGAGCGAGTTTGCAAGAGTTAAGGCTAAACAAGGTACCATTAATTCAAGATTTACACCCTTTAAAGTATCAAGATACCTATGCCTCATCTATATTGTTTCCATTTGTTAGTAGGATAGAAAACGGAAAATATGCGTTTGAAAATGTAGCATATCAAACAGAAATAAATGAATTAGAAAGAAACAATGCCTTACACGGTTTTGTGTACAATAAAGAGTTTAAAATTGTAGGCCAACAATTAGACGCTGATACCGCTTCAATAGTGTTAGAATATGATGAAACAAAACTCACAAAAGGATTTCCGTTTACCTATAAAATTCAGATCACCTATATTTTACAGAATGATTTGTTAAGGCTAAAAGTAAACGTGTTCAATACCTCAAATAAAACATTTCCGTTTACCCTTGGTTGGCACCCATATTTTACAAGTTCAAATTTGTATGCCAGTACCTTAAATTTTGAGAGCGATACAAAAGTGCTGTTTGATACAGGATTAATTACATTAGATACAGAAATGTATACTAGTAATTCTGAAATTAAAATTAAAGATAAAAGTCTAGACGATTGCTATTTTTTAAACTCAAATACAATTGCATTTAATACCCCTGATTA
>JAESTN010000156.1 GCA_016763595.1 Flavobacteriaceae bacterium
AATCATTCAGCCAGAAAAAACGAATACGAACTCTGAGCAAACAGTTTTTATTAAAAGTGGATCAGAATTTCATCAAGTATCTATTAAGAACATTATGTACATAGAGAGTGATGGAAATTATGTTACTTTTCATACTGCTAAACGTGCAATTTTAGCACGATATAAAATATCAGAAGTAGTAGAATTACTACCCAATCAATTTTTCACAAGAATACATCGTTCTTATATTGTTGCACTAAAGCATATTGAAACAGTCAAAAAACACTGTGTTATTATCCGTGGAAAAGAGATTCCAGTAAGCAGTAATTATAGAGATGGTTTTTTAACAATGATAACTGATTTGAGTAAAGAATAAATATGTGGTTTTAGAATGACTCCTAGAAATCCCCTTTGAGTTAAGAAAACAAAGAGGATTGAGTACATGATCGTTTAATTTAGGCTGCTACCCTTTTTTGTCTTGTTGTTCGATTGTATGTTGATTCCCGAAAATAGATTTCTCTTCTTCATTTATAGAATTAGATAGGCCGAGCATTAATGCTGTAATAATTAATAGAATTTTTGTTTTTACCCAATATAATGGACGCTTAGATTTCTCTAAACGAGTGTTGTTTTTTTTCTTATACATATTAATAATGATAAATGATGAGATATTAATGTTATCATTTTATGCTGTTTTAGCATTTGCAAAGAACAAGAAGTATCGCTCTATGCTATGTATATGTTGGTAACTGAATTGCTTGAAGTATATTTTTTAAGTAAGAAAATATGTTTAATTTTTAATAAAGAAATTTTTTGATAGCGTTGCTTTTGTAATTTTAGAGTACGTTGAATTTGTTTTTGAAAAGCACTTTTTAGATTGATGCAGGGAAAGAAAAAAGCTGAAAAACACGTGCCAGAACGTATATTTTGATTAAAAACAACGAGTTTGGTGTTTGCATAACTAAACTTCTTTTTATGAACTACTTTAGAAGATTGATAGTATCTACTAATATTTTCTTGTGAATACGCATTAGACTCTGCAACTGTAATCACTAAAACGAGTAGAAAAACAAAAAGATGTTTAAGTTGCATTCGGAATCTGTTTATATAAGAAATATGCTATTTTTAAATAAAAAACCTCTTTGTGAAAACAAAGAGGTTTTGAAATTATTATGTGATACTGAAACAAGTTCAGCATGACGTTTATTTAACCAATTCGTAACTACGTTTGATGAAATTCGTCAACTCTTCACCTTGTAATAGGTTCTGAGATAACTTTGCTAAATCAAAAGATTGTTTAATTAAACGCTCTTGCTTTTTAGCTGTTTTAGTATTTAGAATCTCACCAACTAAAGGGTGATTTGTATTTACAACCAAGTTGTACATGTCTGGGAAATTACCCATTCCCATCATTCCACCACCACCAGAAGCTTGCATTTCTTTCATTCTACGCATAAATTCTGGAACTGTAATAAGAAACGGTGATGCAGCAGAATCCATAGATTCTAATTGCACTGTATACGTTTCTTTAGGAACAGCAGCTTCAATAATTGGCTTCAATGTTTCTTTCTCTTCATCAGTTAATTTAGAAATAACGGTATCGTCTTTCTTAATTAAATTATCAATATGATCAGAATCTACACGTGTAAACTTTAATTTTTCA
The DNA here is from genome assembly GCA_016763595.1 of Flavobacteriaceae bacterium. GTDB lineage: Bacteria > Bacteroidota > Bacteroidia > Flavobacteriales > Flavobacteriaceae > Polaribacter. Next base: position 1,643 of record JAESTN010000156.1, read on the forward strand.
TTGCTACCTTCTATCTTCTGAATTAAATGTCCAATAATTGGAGAATCTAAGATTAACACTTCATATCCTTTTGCTTTGGCATCTTGAATATAACTGTGTTGTGCATCTTTATGAGAAGTGTACAAGATGATTTGATTTCCATCTTTATCAATTTGTGCAGCTTTTGTTTTTTCAATAAGCTCTTCCAAGTTGAAGAAGGTATTATCTACAGTTGGATACAAAGCAAAGTTTTTCGCTTTGTCAAAGAATTTATCATCAGACAACATTCCGTATTCAATAATTACTTTGATGTCGTTCCACTTTTGCTCAAAGTCTTCACGATTGTTTTTGTACAAAGAATTTAACTTGTCAGCTACTTTCTTAGTAATATACCCCGAGATTTTCTTTACAGCACCGTCTGCTTGTAATCCAGAACGAGATACGTTTAATGGAATGTCTGGAGAATCAATCACACCTTTTAACATCTGTAAGAAGTCAGGTACAATTCCCTCAACATTATCCGTAACATAAACTTGATTCTGATACAATTGGATTTTGTCCTTTTGCATATCCATACTTGGAGTCAACTTAGGGAAGTATAAAATTCCAGTCAAGTTAAATGGATAATCCACATTTAAATGAATGTGAAACAAAGACTCTTCAAATTGCATTGGATACAATTCTCTATAGAAACTGTCATAGTCTTCATCTTTCAAATCAGCAGGCTTTTTTGTCCAAGCCGGAACCGTATTGTTGATGATATTATCTACCTCAATTTGTTTGTGCGGCTCAGTTGTTTCTTTACCGTCTTTATCTGTTGTCGTTTCAGGTGTAAACTCAGGATCGTTTACTTTATTGGTTCCAAATTTAATAGCAACTTGGTTAAAACGATTGTACTTGTTTAGTAACTCATTGATTTTACTGTCTTCTAAGAAATCTAAAGAATCTTCAGCAATATGTAAAATAATTTCTGTTCCTCTTTCTGTTTTATCATCTTCAACTAAAGTGTATTCTGGAGAACCATCACAGGTCCATTTTACAGCTTTGTCGTCTTTATAAGATTTGGTAATGATATCTACTTTTTCTGCAACCATAAAAGAAGAGTAAAAACCTAATCCGAAGTGACCAATTACACCAGTTTCATTTTTATCGTCTTTGTATTTTTCTAAAAACTCTTCAGCTCCAGAAAAGGCAATTTGGTTGATGTACTTTTCAACTTCTTCACCGGTCATTCCTAAACCACTATCTTTAATAGTAAGAGTTTTGTTCTCTTTATCAATGCTAATTTCAATCTTAGCATCTCCCAATTCTACGTTGGCTTCACCAATAGAAATTAAGTGTTTTAATTTTGTAGTTGCATCTGTTCCGTTAGAAATTAATTCACGTAAAAATATTTCGTGATCAGAATACAAGAATTTTTTAATTAACGGAAAAATATTTTCTACCGATACATTAATGCTTCCTTTACTCATAAGTATATATTTTAATTTTGTTGTTAATTCTTTGAAGTTGTTATAGTCAAAAAAAATACCAAAGAAGGATTTGTGACAAACTGACATAAAAAAACGCCAATGAAAAATTCCATTGGCGTAAGGTTAAGTTTGGTTATAGTTGTTTGAATATTTTTCTAACGACTACCTAGTTGTAAAGATATAAATAAATTAGTAAGTTTGATTGACAAATAAATAGATAGCTAAAAACACGAATATGATGTATAATTCGAAAATAATAGGTTTGGGATATTACGTTCCAGAAAATGTGGTTACTAATGATGACTTGAAACAATGGATGGACACCACGGATGAATGGATTCAAGAAAGAACCGGAATTAAAGAGCGAAGATGGATTGATCCAAAAACAGGAGATACAACGGCGGTTATGGGAGCTAAGGCATCTAGAATTGCAATTGAGCGTGCAGGTTTAACGAAAGATGATATTGATTTTATTGTATTTGCAACCTTAAGCCCAGATATGTATTTTCCGGGGGGTGGAGTTCAAATACAGGAGATGTTAGACATGCCAACTATTGGTGCTTTAGATGTGCGTAACCAATGTTCTGGCTTTATTTACGCCATGTCTGTAGCCGATCAGTTTATAAAAACGGGCATGTATAAAAACATTTTGGTCATTGGAGCAGAGAATCATTCGGGTGGTCTAGAAAAAACGACAAGAGGAAGAAATGTTTCCGTTATTTTTGGTGATGGAGCAGGAGCAGCGGTGTTAACAAGAGAAGAAGATTTAACAAAAGGAATTCTTTCTACACATTTACACAGTGAAGGTAAACATGCAGATAAACTTATTGTAGAGTCTCCGAGTATTAAAAACTGGGTTCCAGAATTGATGGAAAATACTGATGATATTTCTTATTACCCTTATATGGATGGAACATTTGTGTTTAAAAATGCTGTAG
>JAESTN010000157.1 GCA_016763595.1 Flavobacteriaceae bacterium
GGCAATACCCGCAAAACCAAGCTCTGAAATTGGGGTGTCAATTACTCGTTTGGCACCAAACTCATCTAACATGCCTTTAGAAGCTTTATAGGCACCATTATATTCGGCTACTTCTTCCCCCATTAAATAAATGCTTTCATCTCTTCGCATTTCTTCGCTCATGGCTTCACAAATAGCTTCTCTAAACTGAACTGTTCTCATACTTAAATGTAAATCTTTTATTGAAAGGCAAAAGTATACAAATTAATGTCAATTTTTAGCATCCGCTAGATTAAACCTTTCTATTTTTAATAGAAAGAGCTATTCTATGAGTAATTGTTGTTAACAAGGCAAAGAAAATACTATGCACGCATAATAAATTGAAAAAAAAGTCATAAATTCGTGGCGATAAATAACAAAGTACTTACCAAAATATAGTTATATGAAAATTTTAGTTTGTATCAGTCATGTTCCTGATACCACTTCAAAAATTAATTTTACAGATAATGACACTAAGTTTGATACAAACGGAGTCCAATTTGTAATAAACCCATACGATGAATTTAGTTTAACTCGTGCCATGTGGTTTAAAGAAAAACAAGGAGCTTCAGTTACAGTTGTAAATGTTGGAAATCCTACTACTGAGCCAACGTTGAGAAAAGCATTAGCCATAGGCGCCGATGATGCGATACGAGTGAATGCAGAAGCGCAGGATGGCTTTTTTGTAGCCAAACAATTAGCTGAAGTTGTAAAAAACGGAAACTATGATTTAGTGTTGGCAGGAAGAGAATCCATAGATTATAATGGAGGAATGGTTCCTGGAATGTTAGCTGCAATTTTGGATTATAACTTTGTAAATGGATGTATCAGTTTAGAAATTGAAGGAACTTCAGTATCTGCAAGTAGAGAGATTGACGGAGGTTATGAAAAAGTAGTAACTGAATTGCCGCTAGTAATTGCTGGGCAAAAAGGATTGGTTGAAGAAAAAGACTTGAGAATTCCGAATATGAGAGGAATTATGATGGCTAGAAAAAAACCTTTAAATGTAGTTGAACCAACAGAGGTTGATGTGAATACATCAACATCTTCTTTTGAAAAACCAGCACCAAGAGGTGCCGTGAAATTAATAGATGCAGATAATATAGACGAGTTAATTAGCTTATTGCATAATGAAGCCAAAGTGATTTAATTAAATATTAAATCATTCCGAATTTGATTCGGAGTCTTTAAAATAAAAATTTAGATAAAAACAAACAAAATATATGTCAGTTTTAGTTTTTGCCGATTCATCGGAAGGAAAATTTAAAAAACCTGCTTTAGAAGTCGTTTCATACGGGAAAAAAGTAGCCGAACAATTAGGTTCAACTGTTGTCGCTGTTACAATTAATGTTGCAGATGCATCAGAGTTATATGCATATGGAGCAGAAAAAGTAATTTCTGTTTCAAACGATAACTTATCAACTTTTAATGCCAAAGGATATGCAGCAGTATTAACACAAGTAGCTGCACAAGAAAATGCGACTGTTGTTGTTGTAGATTCTAGTGTTGACGGCTTGTATTTAGCACCATTATTGGCTGTTAACTTAAATGCAGGGTATGCGTCTAACGTGGTTGCCTTGCCAAGTGCTACAAGTCCATTTACTGTAAAAAGAAAAGCTTTTTCTAACAAAGCATTTAGCAATACAGAAATCAATACCACAATAAAAGTTATTGGTTTGGCGAAGAATTCTTATGGTGTGCATGAAAATGCTGTAACTGGTAGCTCAGAAAGTTTTGATGCTCAGATTTCTGAATCAGATTTAAAAGTAAAATCAGTTAGTATTGAGAAAGCTTCAGGTACAATTACAATTGCAGATGCAGATATCGTTGTTTCTGCTGGTCGTGGTTTAAAAGGACCAGAAAACTGGGGTATGATCGAAGAATTGGCAGAGGTTCTTGGAGCTGCAACTGCATGTTCTAAACCAGTGTCTGATTTAGGCTGGAGACCACATGCAGAGCATGTTGGGCAAACTGGGAAACCTGTAGCAGCCAACTTATATATTGCCATCGGAATTTCTGGAGCAATTCAGCATTTAGCAGGAATTAATGCTTCTAAGGTAAAGGTTGTTATAAATACCGATCCAGAAGCACCCTTTTTTAAAGCGGCGGATTATGGAATTGTAGGAGATGCATTTGAGGTGGTTCCTAAATTGATTGAAAAATTAAAAGCATTTAAACAATCATAGTTGTTTTAGGTAATGTAACATAATAATTTGCTGAGACTTAACTAGTTTGATTTTCTTTTTTCGAAGAAATTAAAAATCAACTCATATTTTTTAGTAAATTGTGCCCATAAAAGGGCTGTCTATTAAATAGGTGTTTTGCCAAAATAGACAGCCTTTTATTTTTTTTTATGAAGATTGAGATATAATGAGTTTAATAAAACTAACGATTAAAGGAATTTCTTACAGCCAAACCCAAAGTGGTGCGTATGCATTGGTGTTAAGCGAAATGGACGGGAAAAGAACGTTGCCTATAATTATAGGAGCTTTTGAAGCCCAGTCAATTGCAATTGCATTAGAAAAGGAGATTAGGCCACCAAGACCTTTAACGCATGATTTATTTAAAACATTTGCAGATAGATATTCTATTAATATCAAGCAAGTCATTATACATAAGTTGGTAGATGGAGTTTTCTTTTCGAGTTTAATTTCTGAAAAAGATGGGAAAGATGAAGTAATAGATACCCGAACTTCAGATGCTATTGCATTGGCGGTTCGTTTTGATGCGCCGATTTATACCTATGAAAGTATTTTAGATAAAGCCGGGATTTATTTAAAAATAGAAGATGAATTATCAATAGAAGATTCAGAATTTGAATCTGATCAATTTATTACAGAGTTGATTTCTGAGACATCAGAAGAAATATCAAAAGATAAAACCTTAAAAGAATTATACCAAGAATTAGACGCTGCGGTAGCGAATGAAAACTATGAATTAGCGGCGAAAATTAGAGACGAGATTAGCAAGCGCTCTTAAAATTAATATCCTTTTTTTTTATTATGAAGAAATTTTATGTTTTAATATTACTATTTAGTTTTTGTTTATCTACTTCATTAGCACAAACAAAAAATGACTCCATTGCAATTTCAAATAACTCAGTCCAAAAATTAAGTCTTAATAATTTTTGGCAATTATTAGAACATAAAAAAGAAGTTGCAAATCCAAAATGGATAGATGAAAAAGATATCTCAAAAAAGAAAAAAATAAATACAAGTATCGTTGTAGATGTTCCAGTAGAAAAGGGAAACGAATTCTTAATATTTGACGAGGAAGGAAATTATAAGTTGTCAGTTTCTAGAAATTATAGCGAGGGGTTATGGTTGCAAAATCAAAAACTCGTTTTACTAGAGCAAAAAGTGCCTTTTGCAGGTCAACGTAGCTATCAAGTAGTTAAACTTGGTGAAGATTATTTGATTTTAAAAAGGAATGAACATGAATATAAGTTTATATCCAGCAAACATTCTTCTTTTATTATTTCTAAAAAAAGTGGTGATGTATTAATACCGAACCAAGGTATTTCTGTAACCTCTATATGGAGAGGGGTGTTAGGGATGATTTCCTTATTGTTTATTGCATTTTTATTTAGTAGTAATAGGAAAGCAATTAAATGGAAAAGAGTAGCGATTGGTTTAGCGTTACAGCTTATTATCGCTATTGGTGTTTTAAAAGTGCCTTTTGTACAAAATATATTTGAAGGTATTGGAAAAGTGTTTGTCAATATTCTTGATTATACAAGAGGAGGAAGTGA
>JAESTN010000158.1 GCA_016763595.1 Flavobacteriaceae bacterium
ATGAGATTGCGCTATTTCACATTCGTGATGTGGGAATTTCAAGTCCATTCCACCTCCATGAATATCAAACTGATCGCCTAAGTATTTTGTACTCATCACAGAACATTCTAAATGCCAACCAGGAAAACCTTCTGACCAAGGTGATGTCCAACGCATAATATGTCTTTCATCTGCTTTTTTCCACAGTGCAAAATCTTGTGGGTTTTTCTTATCAGATTGTCCGTCTAATGCTCTAGAATTGTGAATAGCATCTTCCATTTTTCGTCCAGAAAGGATTCCGTAATGAGCAGATTCATTGTATTTTAATACATCAAAATATACAGAACCATTTACTTCATAAGCCAAACCTTTCCCCATGATTTCATGAATCATTTCTATTTGCTCAACAATATGACCGGTTGCGGTTGGTTCTATACTTGGTGGTAAGAAATTATATTCGGCCAGCGTTTCATGAAAATCTACCGTGTATCTTTGTACAACTTCCATCGGTTCGATTTCTTCTAAACGTGCTCTTTTAGAAATTCTATCTTCTCCTTCATCTGCATCATTTTCTAAATGACCAGCATCGGTGATATTACGTACATAACGGACTTTATAACCTAAATGCAATAAATAACGAAACACCACATCAAAAGACATGAATGTTCTTACGTTTCCTAAATGGACATTGCTATAAACGGTGGGACCGCGTACATACATACCTACTCGGCCTTCTGTTACGGGTGTAAAAAGTTCTTTACTTTTAGAGAGTGAATTGTATATTTTAAGTTGGTTATCTTTATATAATTCCATGTATGAAAATTCAATTTTAGAATTGTAAAGATAGACACTTTTACCCAAAGAGAAAACAGGGTTTTGTTAGAAGTTTATTAAAATTGAAAGTAGTTTTAAAGTCAATATCTTATTGTTTTTTAACTTTCAACTCACTTTGCTTTCCTTTAATATTCACTTTACTATTGCTCAAAGAAAAGTTCCCATTTAATCTAAAATTCTTCGTTGTATTTTTAGAACTAACCTCTGTTGCCTGAAGAATTTTAAGCGTTTCATTTAAGTTTTTTAAATTAATCGTAGCATCGGAATAGCTAAGGTTTAATTTTAATCCTTTTAGGCTTGAAATTACCTTGTCAATAACTAATTCTCCAAACTTACTTGTTAACTCTACATTACTTTCTAAATTTTGAATTCTTAATTTAGATGAACTAGAAATCAACTTGGTATTCATAACCGATGCAATTGTTGCATCGGTTATGTTATTTAATGTTACTGTACTTCCTTTTAATACATCAATAATTACAGGAGCGAAATGAATGTTTAAATTTCCTCCATTAATTTCATCTGCATTAAACGTACCATAAGAAACCTTGCCAGAAGTTTTTCCTTTTGGCAACTTTACTTTACTGTGTCTTGTGTTTAAATCAAATCTGGCATTCTTTGGAACTTTAATGGTAATTTTTCTAGTGATTTTTATTTTCTTTTTACTGTTTCCATCTTCAATAATAATCACGTTATCACCATTTCTATATCTTCTTGCCATGGTATGTTTCATCATTTCGATGCTCATTTTGGCTGCTGCTAAACTTTCTTTGATTTTTACTTTATCAATTTTCTCATACTGAATCTTCGCTCTTCTTATTTGTGCTTCAATTTGCTTTTTATTGATTTTCTGCATGCGAATTTCTGCCTTATTGATTTGTTCATGAATCTTCTTCATATCAATATTCTTGATCTTCTGTGTCGCTTTTTTCAAGGTTCTCTTCAGCTCTTTTTTCATTTTAGCATACTCTCCAGATTTCTTGAATTTTTCCCATTCTTTTTTCGATTTGATTACGATCGTTTTATGCTTTCCATTAGATTCATATCTAAAAGTTTTAGTTCCATCATGATCATCACTATCAAAATCATACTCGTCTATTTCTTTCCAGATTTCACTAAAGTCTAAATTAATGTCTGGCATTTCAAATTCTGGGATTTCAATTTTAAAATTGTCAAAATTAATGTCTGGAATTACGATATCTCCAAAATCAAAATCGAATTTAAAAGCGTCATCTCCAAAATGCAAAAAATGATTTGCATTTGCGTTGATTTGTACTTTACTTTTATTTCCTAAAGCTTCAAACTCCCAGTTCTTTAGAAACTTTTGAGCTTCTTTTTTAGACAAACCTTCTACTGTAATTACTGCTTTTACAGAAACTTCGTTGCGGTTCCATGTGGATACATTAATGTCTGCATTGGAAGCATTAATAGCTAATAAGACATTTTTATTTACTTTAAAAGTTTCGTTGTATTTTTTATCAAATTTTTGTGCTTGTAAACCGCTTATAAAAAACGCCGCAATCAAAAATCCAATACATTTATAAGTTTTGAGTTTCATTTTGTGTTGAATTTAATTTTTTTAAATCGTTTAACTGTTTTTTTAATCGTTGCAATAACTGTAATCGTAATTGCAAATTGTTTATCAATGCATTGATGATTTCATCATTAACTCCTTTTGTATTGAGCTCTGAAGTTAATGACTTATATTCAGAAGTTAGTTCGCCAATTTTAGCCAAATAACCGTCTAGAATTTCTTTGTTGTTTTCGTTTAGATCTAAATTACTGATCTCGTAATTGATGCTATTGGTATAATAATCTTCAATAGATTTAAACTCTGGAGATAAATTACCTAAGGTAATAGTAGCTCTTTCTGTGACTTTTGGCTCCCCTTCTTCCTCTTTTGGTAAAAAGTTTATTGCCAAACTTACAAGTAACACCACAGATGCAGCAACTTGCAACCATCTATACTTTCTTTTCTTAGGCTGTTTATGCACTTCTTGCAGCAACCTATCTTGAAATTTATTTCTGTGATTAGTCGATAAAGAAGTTTCTTGGTTCTTATATTTTTTCATAATCTCTCTAATATCCTTCGACATACTGTTGTTCTTTTAAAAGTTCTTGCAATTGCTTTTTACCTCTCAGTAAATGAGTTCGAGAAGTTACTTCAGTAATTCCTAATACTTGTGCTATTTCTTGATGGTCATATCCTTCTAATAAATACAAGGACAATACCACACTATATTTTTCTTTTAAACTTTGTATTGCATTGGCAATAAAGTCTGCTTGTAAACTATGTGCTATACTCCAATCTTCTGTTTCTTCAACTCGTTCATACACCTCTTCATTTAAAGAAACCAACTCTAGTTTTTGCTTTTTTAACCAATCCAAACTTTTATTAATCACAATCCTTTTGATCCAAGCTCCAAAACTAACCTCTCCTTTAAAAGTGTTTATATTTTGAAATGCTTTTATAAACGAATCTTGCATAATATCTTCTGCTACAAAAGAGTCTTTTACATATCTTGATGCTATTGTGCACATAGCCTTACAATACATGTCATATAACTGCATTTGTGCTCTTGCGTCATTCTCTTTACAAGCTTCTACAAGCTTATTGTGTAAATCTTTGGTTTGATTCATTTGTTAATTGTTACCTTAGAGACGAACCTTTTTACGCTCCGTTGCAAAATACATCCAAATTAGTTATAAATTTACATTATTATTTTTGCCAAGACGATATATGACTGCTAAAAACAAATCTGCTTTACACGAAAAAGAAGGCGTTTCTCAACCTAAAACGACCAGTAAATCTTCAGCTCAAAAAATAAAAAAGAACAGAAGCAAGCAACCTTCTAGTGATCAATTTGTTTCTCAAATTTTAAAAGGAGACATTACTTTTTTAAGTAGAGCAATTACATTGGTAGAAAGTACCAATACAAAACATCAAGAAAAAGCTACTGAAATTTTAGAACGCTGCTTGCCCTATGCTAATAATTCGGTAAGAATCGGAATTACTGGTGTACCCGGGGTAGGAAAAAGCACCTTTATAGAAAGCTATGGAAAACACTTAACTGCGCAAGGAAAAAAAATAGCTGTATTGGCAATTGATCCAAGTAGCTCTGTACATAAAGGAAGTATTTTAGGCGATAAAACCCGAATGGAAGAATTGGTTACAGATGCAAATGCATTTATTAGGCCTTCTCCTTCTGGAACTTCATTAGGCGGTGTAGCTCAAAAAACACGTGAAAGTATTATTCTTTGTGAAGCTGCAGGTTTTGATACCATCATTATTGAAACGGTTGGTGTTGGACAAAGTGAAACTGCTGTACATTCTATGGTCGATTTCTTCTTACTATTGAAAATTGCTGGAGCTGGTGATGAATTACAAGGAATTAAACGCGGAATTATAGAAATGGCAGATGCCATTGTTATTAATAAAGCAGATGGTGATAATA
>JAESTN010000159.1 GCA_016763595.1 Flavobacteriaceae bacterium
ACCACCTATAAAGAACGTTTATATTGGCATATTAGAAAGATTGTTATTTCGCATGACGATGCAGATGATGTTTTACAAAATACTTTTATAAAAGTTTTTAGAGGCATCGACAATTTCAAACAAGAAAGTCAGTTGTTCTCATGGATGTACAGAATTGCAACGAATGAATCAATTAGCTTCATAAATAAAAGAGCTAAAGAAAAAAATGTTGACATTTCTGATTACCACCAACAACTTACATCTAACCTAAATAGTGACAGCATGTTTAGTGGAGATGAAATAGAATTGATTTTACAGAAAGCTATTAAAACTTTACCGACTAAACAACAATTAGTCTTTAACATGAAATATTTTGACAACCTAAAATACAAGCAAATTGCAGAAATTTTAAAGACCTCAGAAGGCGCGTTGAAAGCATCTTATTTTCATGCAGTAAGAAAAGTAGAAGAATTTGTAAAAAATAACGCGCAATAATTAAACCTTTTTAAGACTTTATAGTCTAAGAATTAAATGAATAGAGACCGTAAAAATATCGAAGATTATTTAACCAATATCCCAATGGGTGAAAATCAGTTTTCTGTACCAGAAGACTTTTTTAATTCTGTTGAAGATAGCGTGTTGTCTCAAATTATTGAAGAGCAGTTACCAGGTAAACTCACCTATAATGTACCTGATACATATTTTGAAAACTTTGAAGACAGGTTATTCGCTAATTCTGAGTTTTCTAAAAAAGAAACAAAAGTAATTCGTTTAAAATCTAGAATTTTTAAAATAATTCCAACGGCAGCAGCGGCATGTATGTTACTTTTTATTGGATTAAATTATTTCTCTACCAATGAAAAAATATCTTTTGAATCAATTTCTTCAGAAGAATTAGAACTCTGGTTTAATGATAGCAACTTAGAAGAAAACTCTAGAAATTTATTAGAATTTGTAGATGCAGATTTTACAGAGAATGACATTATAGAAGACGATACATCTATAAATGATGATGACATATTAGAATATTTAAATACCATTAATAATAATAGTACATTATTAACAGAAATAGAATCATAATGCACAAACACATACTAACATTCGTTTTCACATTATTAATTAGCTTTAATCTATTTTCTCAGCACAGAGATAGTAGAAAAAAAGTAAAAGTTTTAAAAATCTCTTACATTACTGAAAAATTAAACTTAACAAAACAAGAAGCCGAGAAGTTTTGGCCAATTTATAACAAGTTTGATACGAAGCGCTACAATTTATATCACGGAAAAAGAAGTATTCTTAAAAAGGAAATTTCAGAAAAAGGAGGTATCGATAATTTGAGTGAAAAAGAGGCAAAAACATTTGCCAAAAAAATGCTCGCTATAGAAAAGTCATATTATGATGCAAATGTAAAATACCAAACAGAACTCTCTAAAGTAATTACCTATAAAAAGATTTTAAAACTTCATATTGTAGAGCGAGATTTTACAAGACGCATGTTTCAACGTTATCGCAAAGTAAGAAAACAAAAAAAATAAGAAATACATAAAAAAGAAGCACTAAAACTAGTGCTTCTTTTTTATGTATTATTTAATTAATGCTAAACAAACATACAGTTCTGGTTTATTAGAAGTGTATTGTTTAATCCATATTGTTAATTCATTTATTTCGTGAGGTAATAATCTTTGTAGTGCTTTTTCTAGCTCTTTACAGAACAAATCTGCGTTAAAACTCACCTTTTTTAGTACCGTCTTTGTGTACTCAAACATTGCTCTAGCCATTCTTAATTTTGGGGTATTATTAAGATTAACGTAATCCTAAACCATTTAGTATTTAACTTTCATAAAAATACAAAAAAAAATCATCTTTGAAAAAAGATGATTTTTAAAATTAAGTTAAATTAACTCTTATAACTTGTTAATTTTTGCTACTAAATCTTTAGCACTAACTTCTAATTCTGTGCTTATTGCTTTATAATGTGATTTTTTATTTTCAACACCTTTTGCATTCACTTTAGCCATTAATCCATCAAACACTTCAATTGCTTCATCTATAACCGCTTCTGCTTTTCCTGCTTTAGCTGGATCTAATTGTACTAAATCACAAACACCAATAATATCACCTAGAGTATAGTTGATGTCTTTTTTTAAATTTTTTATGCTTGCCATAATCTTCTTATTTTGGGTGCAAATCTACTATAAATTATTGATTTAAAACGCAATTAAAACAATTACATTTTTTCAAACATAGATCTCAACTTTTCTCTTGTGATTGTTTTTTGCCAATCCTTACCTAAAGCGTTTTCCCATAACGGAACTAAGCTTAGAGAAACATCGATCATGATATCAAAGTCTGCATCAGACAAATCTTTACATAGTCCTTGTGGAATATCAATATTATGCTTTTCAACCATTCGCTTAAACTCTGCAACTCCTTCTGGATAAAACTCCTCCAATTGATCAAATACGATACAGTTTCCTATTCCGTGTTTTGTTCCTAATAGATAAGACAAACCGTAACTCATTGCATGCGCAACACCAACTTGAGAATACGCAATGCTCATTCCACCATGCCATGAAGCCATCATCAATTCATCTTGACTTTCTTCATCACGAATGTCTTTTTCTATGTATACTTTTCTACACAAGTCTAAAGATTTCTCTCCATAACTTTGACTGAATGCATTTAAGAACGTTCCTGTTAACGATTCTATACAGTGAATATAACAATCCATCCCAGTATAAAACCATTGGTTTGTAGGTACATCTTTACATAATTCTGGATCTAAGACTACTTGATCAAATGGTGTATAATCAGAATTCATTCCTAATTTACGTTCTGGCCCAGTTAAAACTGTCGTTCTTGAAACTTCAGCTCCAGTACCAGAAATTGTTGGAATACCAACATGATATACGCCTTGGTTTTTCACTAAATCCCAACCTTGATAATCTGCAGAACTCCCTGGGTTGGTTAACATTAACGCCACCGCTTTTGCGTAGTCTAACATGGTACCTCCTCCAATTCCGATGATTCCTGAAGGAATTTCATCAAACTCAGCGACTAAATCATCCCTGTATGCATCTACGTAACTTGTTTTTGGCTCTTCTTCTGCACTTACATATATAATTTTATCATTAAAATGCAATGGGATTCTACTGATTAACCAGTCATTCCCTTTAAAAACAGCATCGACAATAAATATAAATGGTGCTTTTTCGCTTTTACGTTTTGGTGCTAATATTTCATCTAATTGATTAAAACATCCTCTACCGAAAACAACACGAGGAACCATTGGGAAATTTCTAAAACTCATTGTTATACTATCTAATTTGCTGCAAAAGTATGCAAAGTTTTTGGTTAATGAATGCTATCTAAAGATTTTTGAAATACTTCGAAAAATTGTCCAATA
>JAESTN010000013.1 GCA_016763595.1 Flavobacteriaceae bacterium
TAAGTAAACTAATAAAATCATTTTATGAATCAATTAATTGTAGACACAAAAAAACTCAATTTTTCTTATACCAAGACAAGAAAAGATATTGAGAATTTGGAGCTTAAAGTTCCCAAAGGAAGTATTTATGGTTTTCTAGGACCTAATGGTTCTGGGAAAAGTACCACCATCAGATTATTACTAGGCCTTTTAAAGAAACAGTCAGGAACTGTTGCACTGTTTGGCGAATTATTTAACGGTAAAACCCGGCTTAAAAGTTTAGATAAAGTTGGGGCATTGATAGAGAACCCGTCTTTATATGAACATTTAAATGCTGTCGATAATCTAAAAATTGCTGCTAATTATCGACAGAATATTCCAGAAGGTAGAATCGATGAAGTATTGGAAATTGTGAGATTATCTCATGCAAAAAAGAAAAAGGTAAAAGCGTATTCTTTAGGGATGAAACAACGTTTAGGGTTGGCAATTTCTTTACTAAGCAACCCCGAATTAATTATTTTAGACGAGCCAGCAAATGGATTGGATCCAAAAGGAATTATCGAAATGAGAATGCTTATTAAGGAGTTGAATGAAACTTATGGAACAACCATTTTTATCTCGAGTCATTTATTAAGTGAGATAGAAAAAACATGTACTCATGTAGGTATTATTAGAGATGGTAAAATGCTGTTTCAAGATACCGTTAAGGCATTAAAATCATCAAAAGGGAGAAAAATGATGATAGATATTGAGGTGGATAAGTTTATTGATGCCATGACAGTTTTAGAGAAGCTACAGAAAGAAAATACTTCTTTAGTAGATGAATTTTTACAAATTGAAGTAGAAGATAAAGAGGAGATTACAGTTGTAATTGATGCTTTAAGAGCTCAAAATGTAAAAGTATACCAAGTTTCTATTAAAAATAATTTAGAAGAACTTTTTTTATCTCTAACTGAAAACTAAAATCATGACAGCAATATCATATTATATATCCAACACCAAAAATGAAGTTATAAAACTGAAAGGGACTTTTGCTTTTTGGCTAACAATTATTAGTGCAGTAATTTTTCCATTGCTATTTTTCATCATATATCTTGTAAAACACGCAAAATTGGTTCCTGCTTTAGGAGAGAACCCATGGGAGAAATTTATGATCAATCTAGTACAAAATTCAATTCCGTTTTTAGTGCCAATGTTTATTGTATTGATTACAAGTTTAATTATACAAGTGGAGCACAAATCATCGGCAATAAAACATTTGTTTTCATTGCCTATTCCTAAATGGAGTGTGTATTTTGGGAAATTATCAATTGTTGTTTTTTCAATTATTGCAACGTATATTTATTTCTTTTTAGCAATTTTGTTCTTTGGAGTGATCTTAGGAATGGTTCATTCGGACTTAGGATTTTTAGATTTTCATCCCGATTATCTGAAATATATTAAAATGCTAACAATGTCACTTGTTGCTTCACTAGGAATTGTTGGAATTCAATTTTGGATGAGTTTTAGATTTAAAAACTTTATTGTTCCTCTAGGAGTTGGAATGACTTTGGTAATAATTGGGTTGATTGCTTCACAAGCGCCAGAATCGATTTATTTTCCATATTCTTATAACATCCTTTCAATTTCTTTAGGAGACAAAGTGCCATTAACAATGGGCATTTCTAGTATTACAATGTATAGTTTAATCTGTTTTGTTGCTACCTGTGCTTTAGGGTATTTAGATGTTAAACGATTAAATGTAAAATAAAAAGCGATTCTTTAAAATTGTAAACTCCATTAAAATAGTTTCTATTTTAATGGAGTTTTTTAATGAATTTATTTCTGAAAATTATTTATAATTGTTAACTGATAAGTGTAGTAATTCATCAACAAACCAACGCGTATTTGATAATCTAGGCACCTTGTGTTGCCCCCCTAATTTCTGCTTTTGTTTGAGCCATTTATAAAACAACCCTTTGTCTGCGATATTAATTTTTGGCAATGCTAATGTCATATTATGATACCGCTTAGCCTCATAATCTGAGTTGATAGATTTCAACGCATTGTCTAGCAATTCAGTGAAATAATTGATGTTGTCAGGGGGCGTTTTAAATTCAATAATCCACTCATGACCACCATTAGAATTTGAAGTCATAAAAATAGGAGCAACTGTATAATCCGTAACTGTTGCGTTTGTTTTTTTACAGGCTACTTTTAAAGCTTCCTCTGCATTTTCAATAATTAATTCCTCTCCAAATACATTGATAAAATGCTTGGTTCTCCCGGTAATTTTTATGCGATATGGATCTGTAGAAGTAAACTTTAGAGTATCACCAACTAAATAACGCCATAAACCTCCGTTTGTAGTAATTACAACAGCATAATTGACATCTTTTTTAACCTGAGATATCGGAATGGCTTTAGAGTTTTCACCATCATAAGTAGACATTGGAATAAATTCATAGAAGATTCCATAATCTAACATTAGTAATAATTCTTCAGAGCCATTTCTATCTTGTATCGCAAAAAATCCTTCCGAAGCATTATAGGTTTCGTAGTATTTAAAATCCTTTTTCGGAATCAATTTTTTGTATTGTTCTCTATATGGGTTAAAGTTTACACCTCCATGAAAATAAACTTCTAAATTTGGCCAAACTTCTAAAATATTGTTTTTCCCTGTTTTAACTAAAACACGATTTAATAAAACCAACATCCAACTAGGTACACCAACCAAACTGGTAATATTTTCATGAATCGTTTCATCAATGATGGCTTCCATTTTGGTTTCCCATTCGCTCATTGATGCAACTTCTAAACTTGGTGCAGAACTAAAATCTGCCCAAAAAGGAAGGTTTTCTGTGATAATTGCAGAAAGGTCTCCGAAATAAGAATTGTTATCCTCATAAATAGCTGTACTTCCTCCTAGTTTTAAGCCTTTTCCGGTAAATAACTGTGTGTCTTCATTGTTGTTTATATAAAGGCAAAGCATGTCTTTTCCTGCCTTCATGTGGCAGTACTCTAAAGCTTCATCACTAACAGGAATAAATTTGCTTTTTGCATTTGTGGTTCCACTAGATTTTGCAAACCATTTTATAGAAGTGGGCCAGAACAGATTCTGTTCCCCTTTTCTACACCTTTCAATCAAAGGTTCAATGCTTTCATATTTCTGAATGGGAACAATATTAGTGAAATCGGTGTAATCTCTTATGGAGGAAAAATAATGTGCTATACCAAACTCGGTATTTTTAGCAGTATTCAATAACTTAAATAGCAATTCTTCTTGAACATCTAATGGGTATTTTAAAAACAACTCAATTTGATGCTTCCGTTTCTTTAAAAACCACGATATAATTGAATTTACTAAAGGAAACGACATTGGTTTATTGTTTGTTTAAATTATGATTGTAAAATTCTTAAAACGTACATATTTATAGTAAGTTTGTTTGTTCAGTATTCACAACGAGTTAAAAATACTAAATTCTTTTTTATGAAATATCAAGGAGTCTTAAAAAAAATGTCCACAGAAAATTTAGAGACCATTCAATACTATCTAGATATGGGGTCTGATTTCTTAAATATGA
>JAESTN010000160.1 GCA_016763595.1 Flavobacteriaceae bacterium
ATCAAACGCTTTCAATACTTAGAGAAAGCAGCAAAAAAAGAAGGCAAAGAACTTTCTGACATGTCACTTGTTGAAATGGATGTCCATTGGGAAAAGTCGAAGACCTTTTTCAAATAACATCGTATTGGGAAAAGTCGAAAACCTTTTTCAAATAATTAAAATTGACTAAGTCGAAAGTTTAAAAAAACAACTCTCATCATAAAACTCCCGAAATCATTGAACTTCTGTCGTTCCGAACTTGATGCAGAACCCCTTTTTATTTAGAGCAAATAGATTTTTGATTTCTCGTGATTGACATTACATTTAGTATATTTACTTCTATGAATATACTTATTATTACAGGAGGAAGTAGTGGCATTGGAAAAGCGATTGCTCAGAAATATACTTCAGAAAATTATACTGTAATTTCCATTTCAAGGAGCAAAGCGTTAACTGTTAATTACCAACAAATCATAGCTGATTTGAGCAGTATTTCTAACACTATAGAAGCGATTCATTCTGCTTTTGACAACCTAAATTTAGAAACTATTTCATCAATCACATTTGTAAATAATGCAGGGAGTTTAGGTGAAGTAAACACGCTTGGTAATTTAGATTCTAAAAAAATTCAAGATATCATTCAATTAAACACTACTACTCCATTAGTATTAGCGAATGAGTTTATTCGATTTACTAAAAATCTAACTTGCAAAAAACAAATCATCAATATTTCGTCTGGTGCTGCGGTGAATCCCTATCAAGGTTGGTCTATATATTGCGCTTCCAAAGCTGCTATAGAAATGATGACTAAAACAATCGCTACAGAGCAAAATGAATTATCCAACGGAGTTAAATGCATTGCTATAAAGCCCGGAGTTGTTGATACTAACATGCAAATTCAAATTAGAAATACGCCTCAATCTGACTTTAAAGATGTAAAACGATTTGTTGAATTGAAAGAAAACAACGAATTGTATTCACCAGAATTTGTAGCCAATAGAATTTATCAAATTGATGCTCAAAACCAATTAGAAAACGGCGCAATAATAGATATCCGAAAATTTTAATAAATGACAAGAATTAAAGAAATCATAAAACATCTTGACCTACTTCCACATCCAGAAGGAGGTTATTATAAAGAAACGTATCGAAGTATTGGAAATATCAATGCTGATAGTTTAGAGAAAAATTACAATGGAAAAAGAAGTTATTCTACCTGTATATACTTTTTATTAACTTCGGATGAGTTCTCTGCTTTTCATAAAATAAAACAAGATGAAATTTGGCATTTTCATGAAGGGTCTCCAATTAAATTACATACCATTTCTGAAGAAGGAGTTCATCAAGAATACATTATTGGCACTAACTTTTTAGAAGGACAAAAGCCTCAACTAGTTGTAGAAGGGAATCACTGGTTTGCTGCTTCTGTTATAGAAACGAATTCGTATGCTTTGGTAAGCTGTACTGTTTCTCCAGGATTTGATTTTAGTGATTTTGTGTTACCTAGTAGAGAAGAATTACATAATAAGTTTCCACAGCATGAAAGAATAATCTCAAAGTACACTTCATAATAATTAATAGTGATTTATAGAACCAAGAAATGACGTTTATCAACTTATTCAATAAAATTTAAATTTACCTAAATGAAATTATCACTTAAAATCTTATTGCTTTTTGTTTTTATGTATATAATGAGTTGTCAAAATAAACAAAACATTATAAACCATTTTTCAGCAACAAATGATACTTTAGTCATAAGAACTGTTAAGCAAAAAGGAAATGGATTATTTCAACTAGGAGTTGGAGGTGTAAAGTTTAAAGTTTAAAGATACTTCGGAAATTTTTAAACATACAGTCATTTTCCCAAAAGGCATTAATAAGATTAAGCGTAGACAATTTAAAACCGATTTTAAAGAGGAAAAGGATTTCTATGTAGAGTTAATGGTAGGGGAAAAAGATAATAAAGACATTTTCATTGTTGATGAAAACAATAATAATGATTTTACAGATGACTCAATTAGATTGTACAAAAAATTAAATTGGGATGATACTGACCCTCTTTTTAAATGCAGTTATTTAATTTCAAATGGAAATAAAATTGTAAAAGATTCCTCTTGGCTAAGAATTGGTGAGTCTTCTAAAAGGTTTTCACTTGGTAGAAGTGAGTATTTAACTGGAGAGTTTTATATTGATAGTGAGAAATTTAAAATTGGAATTGTAGAGTCAATAAATCCTTTTAGTTTTACTTATAGCCATGATCCAGAACTAGCGTTACTTCCCGAGCTTGGAGTAAAAAAAGATTCCATGTCAGAAGGAGACATATTGAAAATAGGAGAATTTCTACATTTAAACAATGAATATTATCGTTTTCAAAAAATCACCAACAATGGAGAATTTGTCACACTAGTTAAAGATAAAAGTTTTAAAACTAGAGTAGGTACTCAAATAGGCATGTTAGCCCCATCATTTAATGCTATTACAGTTTCTGGAGACACTATTATCAGTTCAAATTTACAAAAAAAACCTACCATAATTGTTAATTCTTGTGGTTGTGGAGGAGATATTGAATCAACAGAAGCCTATTATAAAATTAAAAACACGTACCATAAAAATTTAATATTTTGCACATGGATTCTGGCATTAATAAAGAGGTGAATGAAGGAATACATATTGATTCTGAAAATAAATTCAATATAGATTTTTATAAAAATTACAGAAAAACATATTGCTCTAGAACATGTTATATCATTGGACTAGACAATAGGATTAAAGATAAATTTAATGTTTTTGCCTGGGAAATTGTCTTACCCAAACATATTCAGCATTAACAAAAAACCCCGCTCAATTGAGCGGGGTTTTTTGTTACACTAATTTCTTAGCGTTTTTTACTTTTTGTTTTGTGAGTGCGAGTTCTATGACTTCGCTCATTTCAGAAACATAATGAAATTTCAATCCTTTTAAATACGATTCTTTAATTTCTAAAATGTCTTTCTCGTTTTCATTACACAAAATAATCTCTTTAATATTCGCTCTTTTAGCTGCCAATATTTTCTCTTTAATTCCGCCTACTGGCAATACCTTACCACGTAATGTAATTTCCCCTGTCATTGCTAATCTATTCTTCACTTTACGCTGGGTAAATGAAGAAATTAATGAGGTCAACATAGTAATTCCTGCACTTGGACCATCTTTTGGTGTTGCTCCTTCTGGCACATGAATATGCACATTGTATTTTTCTAATACTTCAGGGTTTACGCCTAAATCTTCTGCATTTGCTTTGATGTATTCCATCGCAATAGTAGCAGATTCTTTCATTACTTTTCCTAAGTTTCCAGTAATTGATAGATTTCCTTTTCCTTTAGACAAAATAGATTCGATAAATAAAATATCTCCACCAACACTTGTCCAAGCTAAGCCTGTAACAACTCCGGCAACATCATTATTTTCGTACTTATCTCTTTCTAATCGTGCTGGCCCTAATATTTTTTCAATATCATCATTGGTTACTGCAATGTCATACGATTCTTCCATTGCAATAGATTTTGCGGCATAACGAACCACTTTTGCTACTTTCTTTTCCAATCCTCTTACTCCAGATTCACGTGTATATCCTTCAACAATTTTTTCAAGTTGCTTTTTCCCTAATTTTAAATGATCAGAAGACAAACCGTGTTCTTTTAATTGTTTTGGGAGTAAATGTCTTTTTGCTATTTCTATTTTCTCTTCAATGGTATATCCCGAAACATTAATGATTTCCATTCTGTCTCTTAATGCCCAAGGAATTTCACCTAAGTTATTTGCTGTGGCAATAAATAATACTTTAGAGAGATCGAAACCAACTTCTAAATAATTATCATAAAACTCTGTATTTTGCTCTGGATCTAATACTTCTAGCATTGCAGAAGAAGGATCTCCTTGATTGCTATTGGTTAGTTTATCAATCTCATCCAATACAAAAACGGGATTCGCTGTTCCTGCTTTTTTCAAATTCTGAATCAACCTACCTGGCATTGCACCAATGTATGTTTTACGATGCCCACGAATCTCAGCTTCATCACGCAATCC
>JAESTN010000014.1 GCA_016763595.1 Flavobacteriaceae bacterium
ATAACTCAAAAAGATAAAAAATTATGATGTACGAAATATTTAAATTCGAAATTTTATACAGGGTAAAAAGAGCAGATACCTATATCTTCTTTATCTTTTTATTTTTGTTTTCTATTGTTGGCGTAGATTTTATTTACAGCGGCGTAGACTTAGGTCCAGTAAAAAGAAATGCACCCTTGATCATTGCTAAAACAATGGGTATTATTAGCGGAATTAGCTTGATGGTTACTTCTTTAATCATGGGAGTGCCTATTATACGTGATTTTGAATACGAGATGGAATCTTTGATATTTGTGAATCCAATCAAAAAAAGAGACTACTTATTGGGCCGTTTTTTAGGTTCATTTGTAATCCTAATCATCATATATACGGCCTTAATTTGGGGGAATGCAGTAGGAGAGATGATGCCTTGGAGAAATCCAGACGATTTATTGCCTTTTGATTTAATGACCTATGTACAGCCTTATTTCACGGTGGTACTTCCTATTTTATTCTTTGGTGCCACCTTGTTTTTTGTAACAGGCGCATTGAGTAAAAAACTAATTGTAGTCTATACACAAGGGCTTTTTACATTTGTCATATTTATATTGACAAAATCAATTGAAAATAGAACGGTAGCAGCTATTCTAGACCCATTTTCGTTGACCACCTTGTCTGAATTAACACAGCATTGGACGCCAATGGAGTTGAATACTCAGTTAATGCCACTCTCTGGAGTCTTATTATACAGCAAACTATTTTGGATACTAATTGGAACTTTAATTTTTGCTCTTGGATACCATAGATTCAAATTTCAAGTAGTTTCAAACGGTTCAAAAAAGAAACGGAAAGCAGTTGCTATTGCTTCTGAAGAAACTTCAAATTTCAACAACCAATTGCCTGTCGTACAGATTGCAAGTGGTTTAAAATCACAAGTTACGCAGCTATTCCAGCATGCTTGGTTTCATTTTACAGCCATCTTAAAAGAGGTTTCTTTTTGGGCGATTGTAATTAGTGCTATGGTTATTATACTGATCAACTCAATTAGTTTGGGAACTACTTTTGGAGTAGATAGCTATCCTGCAACATACTTTATCGTAGAAGAATTGTTAGAGATGTCTGTGTACTTTTTTATTATTGTGATGGTTTTTTATTCGGGCGAATTGATCTGGAAAGAAAGAGGTGCAAAGCTAGACCTTATTTATGATGCCTTGCCAAGCCATAATGCCATCAACTTAATGGGGAAATTTATTGCACTGGCATTTACCTATATGGTGATTATGCTGTCATTAATCCTCGCAGGAATCATTTTTCAAAGCACACATGGCTATTATACATTTGAATTGGATGTGTATTTCATCAGCTTTTTTGGAGATTTATTGCCTTTCTTACTCATGTATACCTTCATTTCCTTTTTTATTCATGTAGTCGTAAATAAGAAGTTTGTGGGCTATATATTGGTACTTACATTTTTCATTAGCACCATCGCCTTGAGTCAATTAGGATATGATCACGACTTGTATAGTTTTGGTGGCGGTAATATTGGTACCTACTCTCAAATGAATGGATATGGACACTTTATGGCACCATTCCTATGGATTAAAGCCTATTGGTTTGTGTTTTGTGGATTGCTACTATTGGTGGCTACCTTGTTTTTAGTACGAGGAACAGAAACCAGTTTCCGAATTCGATTGAAACAAGCAAAACTACGAATCACACCAACAGTTGTAAAAACAGGCTTGGTTGGATTGCTACTGTTTATAGGCTTGGGATCTTATATCTTTTACAATACCGATGTTTTAAACAAACGATGGTCTGACACAGAAGAAACAGAATTTAGAGCAGGGTATGAGCAGCAATTGAAACAGTTTGAACAAATACTACAACCAAAATTAGTGGATGTAAACATGAAGGTGGAGTTATATCCTGCTTCAAGAAACTATACCGCTGAAGGCATGTATACTCTTGTGAATCAAAGTGATAGTTTAATTAAAGAAGTGCATGTTCAAAAATTAATTGACACTCAAGTTACACTAGAATACCTTGAGTTTGATGTGGCAACAACGCTCAATGAAAAGTACCTACCCTATTCGTATTATGTATATACATTGAAAGAAGCCTTGCAACCTGGAGACTCATTACAACTAAAATTCAAGCAAGTTTTTACCACCAAAGGATTTGAAAGTGGTGCATCGAACATGAAGATTCTAAATAACGGAACCTTTTTCAACAACAAAGATTTTCCAACGATTGGATACAATATCAAGTACGAGCTAAGAAGTGGTGCTGATAGAGCAGCGGCAGGATTGAACCCTAGAAAAGGAATGGCAACTAGAGACGATGCCTTTGAATTGAAAAATGGGGTAAACGGCGATGATGGCTATAAAATTAATTTTGAAATGGTGATTGGTACGGCTGCAGATCAAACAGCAATTGCGCCTGGGAAATTGGTGAATTCTTGGAAAAAAGAAAACCGTGCCTATTTTCATTACAAAATGGACAGTCCAATGATTAATTTTTACGCAGTAGTATCCGCAAAATATGAAGTTGTAAGAGATACATGGACACCAAAAACAGATTCGTTAGGAACAACCAATCCAGTTGATTTGGAGATCTATTACCACAAAGGACATGACTATAATTTAAACCGCATGTTTACAGCCATGAAAAAATCGTTTGACTATTATAGTACGAATTTTAGTCCCTATCAATACCAGCAAATGCGAATTATGGAGTTTCCAAGATATTCGAGTTTTGCACAGTCTTTTCCGAACACCGTGCCTTTTTCTGAATCGCTTGGTTTTGTATTGGATATTGATGACAGCAAAGATGTAGACATGGCCTTTTATGTAACGGCACACGAATTGGCACATCAATGGTGGGGCTTACAGGTAGTGGCTTCTAATGTACAAGGAAAGTTGTTTATTCTAGAAACCTTATCGCAGTATTCTGCCATGATGGTCTTAAAGGAACACTATGGAAAAGAGAAAGTAGTACAGTTTATAAAAGGGCAATTGGATAGCTATGTAAAAAGTAGCAAAGGTTTGGATTCTCCAGAATCACCCTTGGCTTTGGTCCAAAAACAAGACTATATCTATTACAATAAAGGGGCTGTCAATATGTTTATTTTACAAGAAAAAATAGGAGAGAAGCAGTTGAATTTAGCACTGAAACGTTTTGTAAAAGACTGGAATGCTTTTGATCCTAATTTCAACAAAGAGCGCTATGCAACGAGTAAAGATTTGCTACAGTATTTTGATGCAGTTACTCCAGATTCGCTAAAAACAGTGGTTTATGAACTGTTTGAAACAGTGACCAGCTATGATGTTGAACTA
>JAESTN010000015.1 GCA_016763595.1 Flavobacteriaceae bacterium
ATTCCGTTAAAAAAAGCATCGAAATTATACCCGTCAGGAACAAATATTTTAGAAACAGATCTACAGCCTAAACCAAAATATTGAAAAACATCGTTGCTTAACTCGCTCATTTCATTGTCAGTTTCATTTCCTGTAATTACTGCAACAGAATTTCTATTCTTTCTAATAATATTTGGTTTTCCTTTAAAGTAATATTCAAAATAACGAGAAGTATTATTGCTTCCTGTAGCAATAATAGCATCAAAGCTCTCTAATTTTGCTTCTGTAAATTGGATCGAGCCTTTTATAGAAGGCTCAATATGTTCTAAATATTTTGCTAAAAAAGGCAATAAATTTTTATCGTTGGAAGATTGTTTAACAAGTACCGAATGCCCTGATATTAAAACAGCTAAAAAGTCATGAAAACCAACCAATGGAATATTTCCGGCCATTATAATTGCTACTCTGCTGTTTGTTGAATTGAATTTTTGATTTTCTAGCCATGTAGAAATGTTCTCAATAGTTAAGGCTTTTGACCAACTTTCAAGAGAAAATAAAACATTATCTTTGGTAAACCAAGAATTGTTTTCTTGGGCAATTTTAATCTGATGTTTAAATCCATCAAAAAACAAATCATTGAATTCAATATGTTCCTTTTTTTCAATTCCTGATTGAGAAAACTGACTCAAAAAACTACCTAACTTAACAAAAGCATCAATTCGTTGTTGCATTATTTATATTTCTTTTGGATGTGAATTATATTGGACTTATTTTTGCACCGCAAAGGTACGTAAACTGAAACAGAAAAACTATGGCAATTATTATTACAGATGAATGTATAAATTGTGGCGCATGTGAGCCAGAATGTCCAAATACGGCAATCTATGAAGGTGCTGATGATTGGAAGTATTCTGATGGTACAGATTTGACAGGGAAGGTGATTTTACCCAATGGTAAGGCTGCAAATGCAGATGAAGATCAAGAACCTGTTTCGGATGAGATTTACTATATTGTTGCTGATAAATGTACAGAATGTAAAGGGTTTCATGATGAGCCACAATGTGCAGCTGTTTGTCCAGTTGACTGTTGTGTGCCTGATGAGGATGTTGTTGAAACAGAAGAGGAGTTGTTAGCAAAGCAAAGTTTTATGCATAAAGATTAGTTTATAAAATCATATTTTCTTAAACTTCTCAAAAACGGTTGCACTTTTTAGAAGAGAAGAATTATATTCTTTTAGCGTTAAATACTGAATTTTTTTTGCTTTCTGTTTTGTTTTAAAAATGGTTTTATCTACCCCCTCGGTTTTTGTGATTACCATTTCGGTTGTGGTAAGAAATGTTCCTACTAGCTTTGCACTAAACTTTACTTTATTCCTTTTTGATGAGTTTCCTATAAATTTAAACGAACGATTTACATAAAAGGAAATTCCTGTTTCTTCTTTAGCATACTCAATTATGTATTTGCTAAGTGCATTTTTTTTGTAAAGAATCACTCCTTTTTTTATGTCCTCTGAAAATTTAACACCTAATACTAATTTTAAATTTAAATGCGACCCACGTTTTCCTTTGGCATATGCATAGGATAGTTTATGAATGGCAAAATCAGTAGCATTAATGTGTAATTTTCCGCTAAATTTCGCTTTTGATTTTCTTGGGATAAATGAAACGACATAGGTTTTAACATCCTTTAAATGCGTAATTTCTAGTAGTTTATGCGTGTATAATTTTGAGTTTAAAAAGTGAGATGAAGATTTGATATCTAAAATATCAAATCGGCCAATACTTGTTTTAATATCATTTTTTAAATGAAAATTGTTAAATGTGTTTTTTGCGAGATCAATTTCTTTTGTTATTTTTTTGATTGATAATGAATCTTCTATTTTAAAAAGACCTGTTTTTACCTTGTACGTAAGGTTTGTATTTAAATGCTTTAAAATTAATTTAATTGCGTTGTTTTGAACTGTTTCTATTGTAAAGTTCTCGGTACTTTTTGTAGATCGATACCCTTTACAACTATCAACTTTTGACGTTAAATAATGTGTTTTTAATTTTGGAATAAATATATTATTAGAATAAAAATTTGTGTAATAATCGGTATAAGAAGTGGTGTTTGAAGAGATTAATTGCTTGGAAAATTCATCAAAACTTTTATTGGCTAGTTTTCTTTTTTTTCTGGTTAATAAAGAGTTCTTATCTAAGTTGAAATCAACTTTTTTAAAGGTTGCTTTATGAGATTTTCTATAGTGAATAGCTTGCTTTAATGGTGTGTTTTTATAATTGATAAAGAGGTTTGATTGTGTTTGTTGCAGAATTTTTTCTAAGGATAATTCTTTGAAATTAAGAACAACTTCTTCTAAGTTTTGATTTGTCGTTTTAAGTTTTACGGTGAATTTCATCACTTTTAAAGAATCTAAACTAAGAACTCTACTGGTATAGCCTAAGCAAGAAAATTTTAATTGTTTTTTACTGCCTATTCGTATAGAAAAGAGCCCCTCTACATCAGAAAATGTACCACTCTTTTTAGTTGATTGTATGGCTACATTTGAGATGGGAGATAAGGTTGTTGCATCAATAATTTTTCCTTTTATTTTTTGAGAATATGCCGTATTGAAACAGACAAGTACTGTGAAAAAAACACGTAGAACCTTTTTCATATTTTACTATTTTTTCATAAATCTAAAATAAATTTTTAGATTAAAATAGCGTGTACTAAGGTCTTAACAAAGTATTGTGTTTAAATGTGAAAAAAACTAAATACATGCGTTGTTTTAGTTGTACTTGTTAAAAGAGTTAACAAATTTCACCTTGTTAGTGTAAACTAAAACATCCAACTAAAATAATTTAGCTGGATGCTTATGTCAAATAATTAACTTACAATTTATATTCTTATTGAGTATTAAAATTGATAATTTAGACCAATACTAAAATTAGTACCTAACTGACCTAACTGTTGTACTTCTGATGAATATTTAAACCTTGACCCCGCTTGAGAGGTGTTTGTAGATGTTTTTGTTACATCTGGATATACATCAAAAATATTATTAATGTTTGCATTAAACGTGATCCTATCTGTTAAGTTATAACCAAAACCTAGGTCTGTAGCAATTTTAGAAGATAAATCTTGATCTGTACCACCAGATTCTGGTGCCGTAATTGTTACTTCACCAAAACGGGTATTGTTGAAAGAAATATCCCATTTGTCAGAGATGTAATTTAGTCCTAAAATCATTTTAGATTTTGGTCTAGAATTGATGATTAGTCCTTGTTCTTGTCTGTCAAAAATATTGTATCCAGCATTCGCGATTATTTGCGGAGTATTAATGGCAGCAATTGTAGTTTTGTTAAAGTTTGCTGCAAAACTGGCATGTAGCTTTCCGTTTTCACCTACTCTAATATTTCTATAGTTTAAAACAATATCAGTTCCTGTAGTTTTTGTATCTCCAGCATTGATAAATACTTGTACTGCAACAACATTGTTGTCTTGAAGAATCTGCTCTACTGGGTTTGTTGTACTAGGGTCACTATCTGAACCAATTTGTGAAGAGAATAAGACTCTATCATCCACTTTTATTTGATAAAAATCTACAGAAGCAGAAAAGTTTCTGTTAAATTTATATGTCATACCAGCAGCTATGTTTTTAGATGTTTCGTGTGTTAAAGTTGGAACACCTAAAGCTTGTACTGCAGGGTTATTGTTTGCTAATGTACCTTGTAATAAAGGTTCTGAAGAACCAGCTACAATAATATACTGACTTAAAGTAATATGAGATTGGTGTAAGGTTGGTGCTCTAAATCCAGTACTATATGATGCTCTAAAAGCGCCATTATTACCCAATTTATAACGTCCATTAACTTTCCAAGAAAAATTAGAACCAGCATCTGTATAGTCTTCATATCTTCCTGCAACTCCTAATAAGAAATCTTTGTTGATGTCATATTCTAATTGAGAATATACAGCAAAATTTCTTCTAGACCAGGTTCCTGCTTCAGCTGGTTTAATACCTGCAAAAGAATCAGATCCAGCACCATAATATGATAATGGATTTCCTTCGATAGCACTAAAACTTTCTTTTTTATATTCAAAACCAAAAGCAAAACCAACTTGTTCAGAAAATTGTGTATTCACATCAAAATTCCCTACGACATTGGTAAATCGATATCCTCCAGGATTAAATGATCTTGGAGACGTATTATGATCTGCCAAGTAATCTCTATTTACAGAGTTGTTTACAGTTACATCTACGTCATTAGAACCATAGGTAACACTTGCATCAGCATTCCATCCTTCTGCAATTGGAAATTTAATACCTAAAGAACTAATATAATCATTAATCTTAGTTTCAAAAGTTGGTTGGTACCCAATAAAATCATCTGGATCTCTTGTTATAAAGTTTGCATTTGCTACGTCATTTCTCCAATATGGAGCTCTATAGTATGCAAAACTTTGACCATCTCTAGTTGTGTATCCATGAAAAGAATATAAAGTTGATTTCTCTCCAATTGGGTGTTCTAAGTTTACGAAAAGGTCTTTCTTTTCCATTGCAGGCTGACCTACCGTCATTCCTGCTTTAGGATTTGCTGCTAACCATGCTGCGTCTCTAGGAGTTCCTCCAACATCAGATACAATACCAGCTCTATTGGTTGTTTCTTGGTTGTAATATCCTAAAGTTATATTTACAAAACCACCATCTCCAAAGTTAAATGCTGTATTGAAATCAGAAGAAAGGTTAAAGCCATCTCGTTCTGAAGTAATCCCTGCTTTGGTTGTAAAAGTAGAATATTGCACATTCTTTTTTAAGATAATATTCATTACACCAGCTATGGCATCAGAACCATAAATGGCAGATGCGCCATCTCTTAAAATTTCAACTCTTTCGATAGCTGCAGTAGGTATACTTTTTAAATCTACACCAACTTCTCCTTTACCTGGAGTTCTATTTAAATAAACTTGAGCACTTTGATTTTTTCTTTTTCCGTTTACAAGCACTAAAGTTCTACTTGGTCCTAAACCTCTTAAATCTGCTGGATCGTAATGCGCAGTTGCATCAGAAATTGCTTGATTTTGTGAATTAAATGAAGGGACTTTAAAAGTTAACATTCTGTCAAGTGTGTTTTTTCCACTTTTTTGTAATTCTCGAACATCAATATTGTCAATTGGTACAGGTGAATCTAATATTGTTCTTGGTTTGATTCTGTTACCAGTAATTACAATTTCATCCAAATGCAATCCTTCAGATAATACAATCGTTAAATTGGTTTTTCCATTTACAGAAACTTCTTCTGTTTCGTAACCAGCAAAACTAATTACTAAGATAGCTCCGTCTTTTACGGTTAAAGAAAATTTTCCATTAAAGTCTGTAGAAGTACCATTGTTGGTTCCCTTTTCTAGAATGTTTGCTCCAGGCAATACTTCTTTATTTGTATCGGTAACAGTACCAGTCACAGTATTTTGAGAAAATGCGAGACTAATGCTGAAAATAGCACATAATAAGAGTGTAATTCTTTTCATAAATATATGTTTTAGTTAATATTGAATCATCAAGCTTCTTGTATAATTTGTATTTTATATACCAGAATGTCTGTGATTTATTATTAATAAGTATATAGTTATGGTTTTATACCCTTCATTTTCGTGTTTTTTTTTACAGTGCGGATTTCACCGTTTTTATTATTAAAATTGATAATTTAAACCAATAATAAAATTGGTCCCTAGCTGTCCAAGCTGCTGCACTTCAGAGGAGTATGTGAATCGGTTTCCTGCTTCTGTTGTGTTTGTAGATTTTAATGTTTTAGTTGGATAGACATTAAACAAGTTATTAATATTCGCGTTTAAAGAAATTTTATCTGTTAAATTATAAAAGAAGCCAACATCTGTTGCGATTTTAGAGGATAATTCTTGATCAATACCACCAGATTGAGGTGCTGTAATAGTCACTTTTCCGAAACGTGTGTTATTAAGTGATAAATTCCACTTTTTACTCGTATAATTTAAGCCTAAAATTACTTTAGATTTAGGTCTGGAATTTGTGATCAATCCCTGTTCTTGTCGGTCAAAAATATTGTAACCAGCATTTGATAATATTTCTGGGGTTGTTATTGTATTTATGGTGGTTCTATTAAAATTAGCGGCAAAATTAATGGACAATTTATTGTTGTTGTACATCGTAATATTCCTGTAATTAATGACGATGTCGACTCCAGTAGTTTTTGTGTCTCCAGCATTAATAAAAAATTGAACAGCGGCAACATTGTTCTCTTTCAATACTTGCTCTACGGGGTTTGTTATATTTGTTGAAGAGCCATTTTTGTATCCAATTTGTGAAGAAAATAATACGCGGTCATTTACCTTAATATTATAAAAATCAATGGATGCAGAGAGCTTGGCATTCATTTTATATGTTAAGCCTGCTGATAAATTTTTTGAGGTTTCTGCAAATAAGCTAGGCACTCCCAATTCTTTTACGGCAGTATTGTTATTGGATAATGTTCTTTGCAGTGTTGGTGTTGGAGAGTTGGTAGCATGGATGTACTGACTGCTAGTTACATGTCGTTGATGTAATGTTGGTGCTCGAAACCCAGTGCTATAAGAACCTCTAATCACTCCATTATTGTTTAATTTATACCTGCTGTTTATTTTCCACGAAAAATTACTTCCAAAGCCAGAGAATTTTTCATAACGACCAGCAATACCGATCAAGAAAACATCATTTATGTCATAATCTAATTGCGTATACCCAGCGATATTATTTCTTGACCAATTACCTGCTTCATTTGGTTTAATTCCTGAAAAGGAGTCAGACCCACTTTTGTAATACGATAAAGGATCTCCTTCTATAGCATGAAAACCTTCTATTTTATATTCAACTCCTAGAGCCAAACTTATTTGTTTAGAAAAGATACCTGTAACATCAAAATTAGCAATAGTATTGTTTAGTTTATATCCACCAGGTTTAAAGGTGGTGGGAGAGGTGCCATGGTCTTTTAAATAATCTTTATTAATAGAGTTGTTTACTGTATATGAAATAGCATTAGCTCCATAAGTGATACTGGCATCGGCTTGCCAATTATTATTAATTGGGAATTTGATTCCTAGAACATTAATGTGGTCATTTATTTTTGATTCAAAAGAGGGTAAATATCCTGTGAAATCTTCAGGTTTAGTTAAAAAACCAAGATCACCAACATCAGATTGTCTCCAATAAGGAGCTCTATAAAAAGCAAAACTTTTACCTGTTCTTGATGTGTACCCGTGAAAAGAATAAAGAGTGGATTTCTTTCCAATAGAATGCTCCATATTCACGAAAATATTTTTCTTTTCAATATCTGGTTGCCCAACACTCATTCCTAAATCTGGGTTTGCTTGCGCCCATGCTGTCCAATTAGGTAATGGGTTTGTTGGCAAATCAGAAACTCCAGGTGTTCCTGCTCTGTTTGTTAGTTCTTGTTTATAGTACTCTAGCGTTAGATTAATATAGCCCTCATTACCAAAACTAAACGTGGTATTGAAATCTGAGGAAAGATTAAATCCGTCTTTTTGTGAGGTAATACCAACTGCGGTATTGAATGTCGAAAATTCAACATCCTTTTTTAATATAAAATTGATTACACCAGCGATAGCGTCAGAGCCGTACTGTGCAGAGGCGCCATCACGTAAAATTTCTACTCTTGCTATTGCGGCTACGGGAATGCTTTTTAAGTCTACACCAACTTCGCCTTTTCCAGGAGTACGATTTAAATATACTTGAGCACTTTGGTTTTTACGCTTGCCATTTATTAAAACCAAAATTCTACTGGGGCCTAAACCTCTTAAATCTGCAGGGTCAAAATGTGCGGTAGCATCTGAAATAGCTTGGTTTTGTGAGTTAAAAGAGGGTACTTTATAGGTGAGCATTTTATCCAATGTCCTTTTTCCGCTGTTTTTTAATTCTTCAACATCAATGTTGTCAATTGGTATAGGGGAATCTAATACTGTTCTAGGTTTTGTTCTGTTTCCAGTAATAACTACCTCGTCTAATTGTATTCCTTTTTGTAGTGATTTAGGAGTTAAAACCTTTTTATTTGCTTTTTTAACATCTGGTTTTTTGATGTAAATTACGTAATAATTGTTCCCTAGGTCATCAAAATAAAAAGAGGTGGTTTTCGCTAGTAAGTATAACGTTTTTTTTAGTGAAATACTTTTTAAAAAGTGTATGTCTACTTTCTTTTTTTCAAAATATTTTGAGTTGTAAGTGAAGAAAACATTGTGTTTTTTGCTTAACGAGTCAAGTAGAGACGTAAAAAGAATTTTGTTAGAAGAATTTTCTTGAGCAGTAATTGCGTTGCAAAAAATAAACGTACCACAAATTAATAAAAGATTGATTATTAATTTTTTTTGTAGCATTTAGAAATTGAGTTTCGTAAATATAACAAATTTATTTTTTTTGAATAATAAGCTGGTTCTTTAATTTGGTAATCTTCACATTTGCAGATTTTTCAATTGCCTTTATACAAATACTTAAGTTTGTGATTGGAACTCCACCTGTAATTAATTTTGTTTTACACGTTTCGTCTTTAAATATAGCAGTCAATCCATAGGTGTCTTCAATTTTTTGCATTGCTTCTATAAGTGGTAGTTTTTCAAAAATAATAGAACCGTCTTTCCAAGATGTTTTAAATC
>JAESTN010000161.1 GCA_016763595.1 Flavobacteriaceae bacterium
AAAGATATCTATGAGAAAATTGGATATCGATGTATAGAGGTTTCTGCAACAGAAAATAAAAACGTTGACCTAGTAAAAGAAATGATGATCGGTAAAACAAGTATGTTTATTGGCCATTCTGGAGTTGGGAAATCTACCTTGGTAAATACCATTGAGCCTACGTTGGACTTGAAGACGAAAGAAATTTCTAATCAACACAAACAAGGACAGCATACCACAACATTTGCAGAAATGTTCGATTTGAGTTTTGATGCGAGAATTATTGATACTCCTGGGATTAAAGGATTTGGAGTTGTGGATATGGATAAAGATGAGGTTGATGATTATTTCCCTGAATTTTTAGCCGTAAAAAATGGCTGTAAATTTAATAACTGTCTGCATGTCGAAGAACCAAAATGTGCTGTAAAAGATGCTGTTGAAGATGAAGAAATCTCCTATTCTCGTTATAAGAGTTATTTGCAAATTATTGCAGGAGAAGAAGAACACTATAGAACCGATATTTGGGAAAACGAAGAATAAATGAAAGCAGTAATTCAAAGAGTAAAACATGCTAGTGTAACTGTTGAAGGAACTGAAATTGCAGCTATAAAACACGGAATTTTATTGTTATTAGGTATTGCTGAGCAAGATTCTACTGAAGATATCCTCTGGTTGTCAAAAAAAATAGCAAACCTTAGAATCTTTAATGATGAAAATGGTGTAATGAATGAGTCGCTGATTGCTGTTAATGGAGAAGCAATTGTGGTGAGTCAATTTACATTACAAGCAAGTACAAAAAAAGGGAACAGACCAAGTTATATCAAAGCAGCGAAACCAGAAATTGCGATTCCTATTTATGAATCTTTTGTAAAACAATTTGAACTAGATTTAGGGCGAAAAGTTGGGACAGGAGAATTTGGAGCTGATATGAAAGTTGAACTCTTAAACGATGGTCCTGTTACGATTGTAATAGATACTGAAAATAAGAACTAATACCCTAGGAATATAAACTTATATTTCTATCTTTGTCTCACTAAAAAAAACATAAATAATGAAAAAAGTAATCTTATCGTTAGTTGTTGTGGCAACTATATTAGTTTCTTGTAAAGGAAAAGAAGATAAAAAAGTAGTAGTTAAAGAAGCAAAAAAAGTTGAAACAGTAGTTGTAGAAAACAATGTGAATGTTGCTGAGTCTGTAATGCTTTGGAAAGGTTTTAAGCCAACAGGAAGTCATAACGGAACAGTTAAATTATCTTCTGGTGCAATGTCTGTATCAAACGGAGTAATTTCTGGAGAATTTGTTATCGACATGAGTTCTATTGCAGATGCTGATGGAAGTACAAGATTAGAAGGGCATTTAAAAAATGCAGACTTTTTTGACGTAGAAAAATACCCGACTTCAAAATTTGTAATAACTTCTTCTGAAGTTAAAGATGGAAAGGTTCAAGTTACTGGTAACTTAACGATCAAAGATGTAACAAAAAGCATCACAATTCCTGCTACTATTATAGACGTAGATGGTGTTCTAACTTTTAAAAGTGAAACATTTGAATTGAATAGAGCAGATTTTAATGTAAAGTATGGTTCTAAATCATTCTTTGGAAACTTAAAAGATAAATTTATCAACGATAATATGGAAATGTCTTTTAAAGTAAAAGGGACAAAGTAAATAGTAAAATCCTTATTTTAAAGAGCCATAAATCAAATTTGATTTATGGCTCTTTTTTTTTATCTTAGCAATGCTAAAAAACTACTATGAAACCACTTACCTCTAAAGGACTTCTCTTTGTGCTTTTTATTATTACTCAAATTACTTTTTCTCAAACCAAAGAGTATTCTTATTTTTCAATTCCGAGCGATTTAAAAGAAAATGCAAACGCTGTTATTAGACTAAATAGCACCGTTATTGATGTACATGCAATAAATCAGCTCAGTATCAAAGAAAAGAGAGTGGTAACGGTTTTGAATAAGTTAGGAGATAACGAGGTACAGACGTATATACATTATGATAATGATTCTAAAGTATCTCGAATTTCTGCGGTTATTTATAATGCCATGGGAGATAAAATCAAAAAATATTCAAAGAGTAAGTTTTTAGATGCTAGCGCTGTTCCTGGAGGGACTTTATATTCTGATTCAAGGGTTTTGTATCTAGATTATACACCTATTTCATACCCATATACAATTGAGTTTGTTACAGAGTATAAGACGTCTTCCACAGGATTTATAAAAGGATGGTTTCCAATTGAAGGCTATCATATTTCTGTGCAAAAGAGCAGTTATGTTTTGAATAATAATTCACAGGTGAAATTTAAAAAAAAAGAAAGCAATTTTAAAGGTTTTGATATTGTAAATAATTCATCTGAAAACCAGCTAACCTATATCGTTGAAAATCAGAAAGCACAAGTATTTGAATACAATTCAGTTAGTTCAAGAGATTTTTTGCCCCTGTTAAAAGTGTCGTTAGATGAGTTTTCACTCAAAGGAGTTCAAGGTCGGGGTGCAAACTGGGGAGAATTTGGGAAATGGATGTATGATTACCTGTTAAAGGATAGAGATTTATTAGGCCCAAAAACAGTTTCCGTAATTAGAAAATTAGTTTACGGTGTTGAAGATCCAATAGAAAGAGCAAAAATTGTGTACAAGTATATGCAAAATAAAACACGTTACATAAGCGTACAAGTTGGAATTGGCGGTTGGGAGCCAATACCTGCTGATGAGGTAGATAAGGTCGGGTATGGAGATTGTAAGGGGTTGACAAATTACACAAAAGCATTGTTAGAATTGGTTGGAGTCAGATCATACTATACGATTGTTTATGCAAAAAACAGAAGGGATATAGATAAGAATTTTACAAGCTTTTCTGGGAACCATGCAATCTTAAATATTCCTAATAACGGAAAAGATATTTGGTTAGAATGCACAAGTCAAACAGCTCCTTTTGGGTTTTTAGGAGATTTTACAGATGATAGAGATGTGTTGGTGGTGACACCAGAAGGAGGTCAAATAAAACGAACTACGTCTTATAAAAATGAACAAAATTTGCAGGTAATAAAAGCAAATATAGTAATTGATGCTACAGGTACCGTAAATGCTAAATTGAATATTGTGTCTCGGGGAATTAAGTATGATAATAAATATCCAGTTGAATCTCTAAACAAAAAAGAACAAAATAAATATTATAAATCCTCAGTTTGGGACTATAATAACAATCTTTCAATTGATAAAATAGCCTTAAAGAATGAGAAAGAAAAGGTGGTTTTTACAGAGGAATTGTCAGCTACGATCACTGACTTCTGCTCACAATCATCTAATGAGTTACTGTTTAAGGTAAATATTTTTAATCGAAATAATGATATCCCCAAAAGATATCGCAATCGAAAACATCCTTTAAAAATTGAAAGAGGCTTTAAAGATGTAGATGAGTATGAAATTGAAATACCAACTAATTATACGGTAAGTGAAACGTTATTTATCGAACGGAAAATTGAAAATAAATTCGGGATGTATCAAATTTCTATTAAAAAAGTAGACAATAATCACCTTAAATATAAAAGGGTTTTACTAATTAAAGAAGGCGTGTATTCTAAAGAAGACTATAAACTGTATAGAGCTTTTAGAAGAAAAGTTGCAAAAAATGATAATATTAGAATTGCTATAAAAAAGAAATAACCTATGAATAAAAAACTAATAATAGTATTTGTCTGTTTTTGCACATCCATACTATCTTCACAAGAAATTAAGTTTGGAAAAGTAACAACAGCAGAATTAGAAGAGAAGTTTCATCCCGTGGATACAACTGCAACAGCAGCTTATTTGTATAAATCGAGAAGGACATATTATGAGTACACTACTTCAAAGGGCTTTGGAGTTGTTACCGAAGTAAAACAAAGAATCAAAATTTATAATAAGCAAGGATTTGATTATGCTACGTTAGCGATTAATTATTACAAACCAAAAAAAGGGAATAAGGAGAGAGTGTCTTCTATAAAAGGATATTCCTATAATTTAGTTGACGGAAAAATTGTAAAAACAAAATTATCTAAAAATGGTATTTTTGATGAGCGTTTGAATAAATACAGAGCAGTAACAAAAATAACAATGCCTAATATTAAAGAAGGTACAGTTGTTGAAATAAAATATCTTATTACTTCACCTTATCCTTATTCAATAGATGATTTGCAATTTCAATACAATATCCCTGTTAAAAAAATAAGATACAAAGTTGAAATTCCAGAATATTTTGTTTTTAATTTAAGATTTAAAGGGTATTTAAAGATTAACTCAACGAAAACAATAGAAGGAGGTAGTATTAATTGGACTACAAGAACTAGAACACAGAATAGATCGCTCGCGGGAGCCTCAATTAGTAGTAGCATTAATAATCATAAAAAAGAATTTATCGTCAATGTTTATTCATTTAATGAAGAAGATATTCCGTCATTAAGAGATGATGAACCTTATGTTAACAATATTCATAATTACCGGGGTGGTGTTGAGTTTGAATTAACTTCTACTAAATTCCCAGACTCAATGTTAAGATTCTATACGACTTCATGGAAAGATGTTGTGAAAACAATTTATAAGTCACCTAGTTTTGGGAATGAATTAGAAAAAAGCAATTATTTTAAAAAGGATTTATCTTTCGTGTTAGCGTCTGCCAAAAATGATCAAGAAAAACTGATGATTGTACTTCAGTTTGTGAAATCAAAAGTAAAATGGAATAATTTTAATAGCAAGTATACAGATGTTGGAGTTAAGAAAGCATATAAAGAGGGGGTCGGAAATTCTGCTGATATAAATTTGATGCTAACATCTATGTTGAGGCAATCAGGTTTAAAAGCATACCCTATTTTAATAAGCACAAGAAGTCATGGAATGTCTTTTTTTCCTACTAGAGATGGGTTTAATTATATTATTTCTGGTGTAAAAATCAACAATAAATTAATTTATTTAGACGCTACAGAAAAATACAGTGCACCTAATGTATTGCCTTTAAGGGCTGTTAATTGGAAAGGACGAATAATTTATAATGATGAAGACTCAGAATGGGTGGATTTAACCCCAAGCAACTATGCTTTAGATGAAAATTATATGTCAATTGCATTTGATGATGAAATGGAAATAACAGG
>JAESTN010000162.1 GCA_016763595.1 Flavobacteriaceae bacterium
ATAAAACATATCCAAGAATTGTTGGAGAAACAGGTGGAAAAGATTTTATCTGGGCTCACAATTCTGCAAACCCATTACAAGTTGCAACCGGAATAACAAGAGGTACTTTTGAATATCAAGGACAAAAATGTTCTGCTGCTTCAAGAGCTTTTATTCCAGCTTCAATGTGGGAGGAAGTAAAAGGGCATTTAATTTCTCAAGCAAGTGAAATAAAAATGGGTTCTCCAGAGGATCCATCAAACTATGTAAATGCAGTAATTCACGAAGGTTCTTTTGACAAGATTGCAAGTTTCTTAGATGCTGCTAAAACGGATGCTGATGCAGATGTTATTATTGGTGGTGGTCATGATAAATCTGTTGGATACTTTATTGAGCCGACTGTTATTGTTGCGAAAGACCCGATGTACAAAACAATGTGCGCAGAGATATTCGGCCCTGTAATGACTATTTATGTTTATGAGGATGCCGAATGGGAAGCTTCCTTAAAATTAGTGGATGAATCTACAGAGTACGCTTTAACAGGTGCAATTTTCTCTACAGATAGATATATTGTTGAAAAAGCTTCTAAAGCATTAGAAAATGCTGCTGGAAACTTCTATATCAATGACAAGCCAACTGGAGCTGTTGTTGGGCAACAACCATTTGGAGGCGCAAGAGCTTCTGGAACAAATGACAAAGCAGGTTCTGCTCAAAACTTATTACGTTGGACTTCTGTTCGTTTAATTAAGGAAACATTTGTGACACCTACAGATTTTAAATATTCGTATTTAGGATAAAACATAAAGATTCTTTTTATTTAAAAACCTCATCATACTTTGATGAGGTTTTTTTGTTTATAACAAAATACTACCATTTCTTTAACAGTATTGATTTTCAATATTTTGTATATTTAGCGTCATCAAAAAAATAATTCTCACAAACAACCAACATAATGATAAAAAAAATTCTCCTTGTTGCTTTTGCAATTTCACTAGTTGCCTGCAACACAGACAAAAAAGAAACAGAAACTTCTTTAAATGTTCCTTTTGAAAAATTCGAATTGAAAAACGGACTACAAGTTGTATTCCACATAGATAAATCAGACCCAGTAGTTGCTGTAGAATTAATGGCACATGTTGGTTCTGCTAGAGAAATTGAAGGAAGATCTGGTTTTGCACATTTATTTGAGCATTTATTATTTTTAGAATCTGAAAACCTAGGTAAAGGAGGATTGGACAAAATGAGTGCAAGAATTGGTGGATCTGGAGCGAACGGCTCTACTTCTAGAGACAGAACAAACTATCTACAAACCATTCCAAATGATGCGGTAGAAAAAATGATTTGGGCAGAAGCAGACAAATTAGGATGGTTTATAAATACGGTAACAAACCCTGTTTTAGCAAAAGAAAAACAAGTAGTAAAAAACGAAAAAAGACAACGTGTAGACAATGCACCTTATGGTTTCAACCAACAAATTATCGACCGCAATTTATATCCAAAAGATCATCCATATAACTGGCAAGTAATTGGCTCTTTAGAACATTTACAAAATGCCACCTTAAAAGATGTAAAAAACTTCTATAAGAAATGGTACACACCTAACAATTCAACGTTGGTTTTATCTGGAGATTTTGATCCAGTACAAGCAAAGGAATGGGTGCATAAATACTTTGATGAAATTCCAAGAGGAGAAGAAATAACTCCTCAAGAAAAAAGACCAGGTGTAGTAAGCGAATCTAAATTCTTATACTTCGAGGACAACTTTGCAAGGTTACCTATGCTAACTTTTGCTTGGCCAACAGTAGAATTATACCATAAAGATTCGTATGCCATAGATATTTTGACTCAGTATTTATCTCAGGGGAAAAATGCTCCTTTGAACCAAGTTTTAGTTGATGATTTAAAACTAACATCTTTCACTTCAATGGGCACCTATACATCTGAATTAGCTGGTCAAATTCAATTAAGCATTAGAGGTTTTAAAAATGTAGACTTAAATAAAATCAATGAGGGTATTTCTAAAGCTTTTGAAAACTTTGAAAAAAATGGAATTCCTGAAAAAGATTTAAACAGAATCAAAGCCGGTCAAGAAACGCAGTTTTACAATAGCTTATCTAGTGTTATTGGTAAAGGAACTAATTTAGCTTCTTACAACACCTATGCTGGTGACCCAGGATTTATCAATAAAGAAATTGGCCTAACATTAACTATTACAAAGGAAGACGTAATGCGCGTGTACAACACCTACATTAAAGGAAAAAACTTTATAGCTACCAGTTTTGTACCCAAAGGAATGGCAAAACTAGCCCTTAAAGGATCTACAGAAGCCATTATCAAAGAAGAAAAAATAGTGCAAGGAGCAGAAGAAAAATTTGACCCGAAAACTGCAGCTACCTACACAAAAACACCTTCCTCTTTTGACAGATCAATAGAACCTCCTTATGGTAAAGCTCCTGCACTAAACGTACCAAAAGTTTGGGAGAATACACTTTCAAATGGAATTAAAGTCTTTGGAATTGAGAATAGTGAAGTTCCTTTAGTACGCTTTAATTTAGTTATTGACGGAGGTCAGTTATTAGAAAAAATGGACAAATTAGGTGTTGCAAACTTAACTGCACGTCTATTAAACAGAGGAACAAAAAACAAAACAGTAGCTCAGCTAGAAGAGGCTATTCAAGAACTTGGTGCTTCTATTAGAGTTTCTGCTTCAAAAGAAAGCATCACAATAAGCGGTAATACACTGGCTAAAAACTACACTAAAACCTTAGCATTAGTAGAAGAAATGTTATTAGAGCCACGTTGGGATGCTACAGAATTTGAATTGATTAAAAAATCTGTAGTTGGTAATTTACGTCAACAAGAAGCCAGTCCAACAGCCATCACTCAAAATGTATATAATGAATTGATTTACGGAAAAGACAACATTCGCTCTAAGAACACATTAGGAACCATAGCTTCTATGGATAAAGTAGCATTAGAAGATTTAAAGTCATTTTATACGAATTACATTTCTCCATCAGTTGCCAAAATGCATATTGTAGGAGACATTGATAAAGAAAAAGCACTAGCATCATTAAAGAGCATCAATTCTAAATGGGCAGCAAAAGAAGTTATTATTCCTGTTTATAAAACTCCAAAAGCACCAAACAAGCCAATCGTATATTTTTATGATGTACCAAAATCAAAACAGACAGTAATTAGTTTTGGAGCACCATCTTTAGCTGTTACAGATAAAGATTATTACCCTGCAACAGTAATGAACTACATTCTTGGTGGCGGCGGATTCGCTTCTCAATTAACACAAGAGTTAAGAGAAGGAAAAGGATATACATATGGTATTGGCTCTGGTTTTTCAGGATCTAAAGCTGCTGGACCATTCACAATTTTTAGTAGAGTTAGAACCAATGTTACTTTAGAATCTGCTCAATTAGTAAAAAAAATAATTACAGACTATCCAACCAATTTTTCTGAAAAAGATTTAGCAACTACTAAAGGCTTCTTAATTAAAAGTAATGCGAGACGTTTTGAAACCATGCGTGCAAAACTAAATATGCTACAAAACATGAGCAATTACAATTTAAATGCTGATTATGTAAAAGACAGAGAAAAGATTGTAAACGAAATGACTATTGAAAAAATTCAAGAATTAGCGAAGAAATACATCAACCCAAATCAAATGATTTGGTTATTTGTTGGTGATGC
The DNA here is from genome assembly GCA_016763595.1 of Flavobacteriaceae bacterium. GTDB lineage: Bacteria > Bacteroidota > Bacteroidia > Flavobacteriales > Flavobacteriaceae > Polaribacter. The sequence goes on from JAESTN010000162.1 coordinate 3,682, forward strand.
TGAATCGCAATTAGATCGTTTAAATGAATTAGGCTTTGGACAACCTATTCTTTTAAACAAAACCTCAGAAAAAATCAAACAGTAGACTTATGAAATCTATTTTAAGAAGTATTGCCGTTTTTGCATTGTTATTGTCAACAACAGTAATTTCAGCTCAAGAAACAAGGTTATTAAGACAACCAAGCATTAATGGAAACCAAGTAGCTTTTGCTTATGGTGGAGATATTTGGACGACCAATTTATCTAGTGATCTTACAACTAGATTGACAAGCACAGCGGCTGTAGAAAGCAATCCTCATCTATCTCCAAACGGAAAATGGATCGCATTTACATCTAATAGGTCTGGTGCTAATGCAGTATATATTGTTTCAATTACAGGTGGTCAAGCTAAAAGGCTAACATGGCATACAAGTGCAAATGTTACCAGAGGATGGACAAATGACGGAAAAAATGTGTTATTTGCTTCAAATAGAGATACTGCTCCAAGTAGGTTTAATAGATTATATACTGTTTCTGTAAAAGGTGGTCCAGCTACAAAATTATTTGAGCAGTGGGCAACTTCTGGTTCGTATTCTTCTAACGGCAAACAGTTAGTAATCGATAAAATGAGACGTTGGGATGAAGAATGGAGAGATTATCGTGGTGGACAAAATACACCGTTGATAATTATCGATTTAAAAACTTTGACTGAAACATTATTACCAAATAATAAAACAACAGACAAACAGCCTGTTTGGATGGGAGACAACGTCTATTTCTTATCAGACAGAACACATACGTCAAATGTTTGGTCTTACAACACAAAAACCAAAGCTGTAAAACAAATTACCAAGTTTAAAGGTACAGCTGTAAAGTCTTTAAGTGGACACAAGAGTACCATTGTATTTGAACAAGCTGGTTATTTACATACGTTGGATATCAATACCAACAGAACAAAACGTTTAAAAATAGCGATTAAAGGAGATTTTCCTTGGACAGCAACGAAATGGAAAAACGTAAATTCTCGTGTAGATTACGCAAGTATTTCTCCTAATGGGAAAAGGGTTGTGATGGCTTCTCGTGGTGACATATTTACTGTTCCTGTAGAATTTGGAGATTCAAGAAACATCACACAAAGTTCCGGAGCTGCTGATAGAGCTGCTATCTGGTCCCCTAAAGGTGATAAAATTGCGTGGTTTTCTGACGCCAACGGAAAAGGATATGCATTGCACCTAACTAATCAAGATGGAACAGAAAAAACAGAAATCATCTCAATTGGTATTTCAAAAATGGCATGGGAACCTAAGTGGTCTCCAGATGGAAAACACATTGCTTTTGTAGATGACGATACGCGAATTAGAATTGTAAATTTAAAAGCAAAAACGATCAAAACTATTGACAATGCTGGTAATAATTTAGAACGTGGGCGCATGGGAATTACTTGGTCGCCAGACTCAAAGTGGTTGGCCTATGCAAAATCTGGTGACAATAGTTTAAAACAAATTAAAGTTTGGTCTTTAACAACCAATAAAACCAAGGCAATTACAGATCCTTTTGCAGATTCATTTTCTCCTGCATGGGATTTAGACCACAAACATTTATACTTTTTAGCAAGTACAAATGTGGCTTTGCGTTCTGGTTGGGCTAATACAAGCTCTATGACTTCAAAACCAAGTTATGCGGCATATGTGATCAACTTAGCAAAAAAAGATGCCTCTCCTTTTAAACCAAAAAGTGACGAAGAAGAGGTGAAGAAAGAAAAATCGAAAGACAAGAAGAATAAAAAAGATGCTAACAAGAAAGACGATAAGAAAAAAACTGATGCTAAAAAAGATAAGAAAGTAGTCATCGATTTTGACGGTATTGCTCGTAGAATTATGGCATTGCATTTAAGAGGAAACTATAGAGGTATTGTGGCTGGACCTAGTGGCTTTATGTTTATTACAGAAGGATCAACAATTCATAAGTTTGACTTGAAAAAACTAAAAGCCAAGGAATTCGGAAAAGGGTTGCGAATGTATAACGTTTCTCCTAACGGAAAACATATGGTTGTAAGAGCTGGCAAAAATTGGAAAGTAGTAAAAACTTCTGGAGCAAATGCTAAAAGTGCTAAAACATTAAAGCTTGACTTTAATATGAAACTGAATCGTTTGAAAGAATGGAATCAAATGTTTGAAGAAGCTTGGCGTTATGA
>JAESTN010000163.1 GCA_016763595.1 Flavobacteriaceae bacterium
AGAACGCCCCTTCAATGCAGTCTTTTGTGCATGGAGTTTCAGGTTCAGACTGGCTATTATTTGCAGGAAGAACAAACTCAAAAGATTCTTTAAATGGCGGACTTCACAATTTAGATGGGGATTATACAAATACCTCTTTTACAAGAAAGTCTTTTAATAATCGCATACATGTATACAATGTAGAAAAAGATGTGTCAATCAGTATTTCTATTGAAGAAATGATTCAGGTGCTAACTACAAAACCTTTTTCTACGTATAAGAGAGATACACTGAAAAAGTATGCAAGTGTATTTAAAAACACAAATGCATTTGTGCGTCAAGATGCAGATTTTTTATATGTAATTGGAGGCTATGGTCCAAAATATTCAATCCTCAAGCATGCAAGCCCCAAAGACACAACATACATAGAAAAATACATTACTTATAATCAAATTGCAAAAATACATGTTCCTTCACTTATTAATTTAGTAAAGGGAGATTTAAGTAAGGTAAATGAAGACATACTATTTGCTTTTGGGCAAAACACCAGTTTAATTGCAACAGGTGGAGAGTTGCATAAGTTTAATGGAAGTTTTTACTTTGCTACTGGTCATGACTTTGGAAACAATGCGCCGAATTTTCAAAAATATGTGGATGCCGTGTATCCAGTTACTTTTGGGCCATTGGTGGTTCATAAAGACACTATAATGCATGGGATATCGGCCTCTGTAGGAGCGGCAATTTCTGATGTGTCAAATCCAACAGATCCGAGTGCTGATAATCTTTCTGTTTTTAGAAGGAGAGATGGGCCAATTGCGCCAGCCATTTATATAAGTCCAGTAAATGGAAAAATAGAACCAGGATTGGCTATTTATGCCGGTGTTTTTAAGCCTGGAGATGATAGTAATTTACAAGCCTGGAATAGTGCCATTTATGTGCATCCTAGTTGGGCAAATAGTGATAGTAAAATCTTTACGTTTGATGCCGCATATGATCAGAAGAATTACAATGTATATGCAAGTCCAAATTTTGTAGTCTATGATGCAGATACAAAAATATCTCACACCTATTTATTAGGAGGGATTGGAGATGGTAAACACGCGCCAGGAAATCATTTGTCTGGTTTTACAAATACAGGATTGCATATAAAAACCAAGATAAATAGCGTTCCATTAAAAAGTACGAACGAATTGTTTAGTACCAATCTTTTTGGAGGTGGAGAAGCTAATACAGCCCCATTTTATGGTGCAGAGGCAATATTGTTTCCGAATTCAGATTTGATGTATTTTAAAACGAGTACAGGAGAAGTAACTGAGGTTATTGACATGTCTTCTTATGGAGCAAAAAAAAGTATTGAAGTAGGATATATTTTCGGAGGGATAGAAGCTTTTGTATCCAATCCAGGAACCTATGGTAAAACAAAATCTAGAGCATCTAACAAAATATGGAAGGTTACTTTAAAGAAAGAATAACAACATAAAAGCACACTTTTTTTATTTCAATGGGCCAATTGACAAGTATGTTTACATAAAATGTTGATTGGCTTTTTTAGTGTATTTGATACAAAAAAACGATGAAAAATCTATTCTTATTAACCGTGTTCTTGAGTTTTAATATTTTAGTTATTACAGTACAAAAGTTTAAACTTGGTGTTGAGGTAGTCAATAGTGAAAAAAAAGAAAACGATCAAATTCCTAACTCAATTTTAATGGAGTTTACGGGGCATACACACTCAATTTATTTTTACGCTAATTAAGCCTTTACCCTTCTACTTTGCAGCCACAAATAAAATTGCAATCCAAACAAAATGGCTCCGGCCAATAAATGGATAGCTTGAGTTCCCATAGGAATTTCTGCATAGTACATTAACATGCCCGTAATAGTTTCTAGGAAAATTAAAAACACAATCCAATTTACGAGTTTATAGCCTAAATTTTTAAGTTGATTTAAGTAAAACATCCAAAGGTTTACCAGTACAATTGCGATGGTAAAGGATCTGTGAAAATAAAATTTAAAACTTGGGTTTAAAAGGCTTAAGTTTTTGTTGTCAAAGCCAAATTCTTTTACCTGCTCATCAATAAATTGTCTTACTTGGGTTCCCATGGCAATTTGTATCAAACTAAAAACCGCAGAAATTATAAGTAATTTGCTAAATAGCCCGTGGTATTTGTGAGGTTTGTCATCCTGATCAGCATTGAATGGTTCAGAGACAATAAACCGCAATCGTAGTAATAATGCAATTATTAACAAGCCACCAATCATGTGTATGGTAATGATTGTCGGTTTTAAATTGCTGTCAATAACAACCTTTCCCATCCAAGCTTCTACAAGCATTAAGAATAAGGATAAAAAAGCAAGAATGGTAATTTCTTTGCGTTCTTTCCAGAATTTGGCTGCGGATAGAATTAAAAACACAAAGAAAATTCCTGCTACCGCAGATGATAATCTATTGATGTATTCTGTCCAAGTATGGAATTTATTGAATTTCGCGTAGGTATGTTTGGTGTATTTTTTCCAATTATTAGTAGCAAAAGTTAAATAGGTTTTTACATCTTTTTGAGCAACATATAACGTCTCATCTTTAATGATGATCATCCCTTCTTTGTAATCTGTATTTGGCTGCCAAGTAATTTGAGCTTCTGAAGTTGGCGGAATGTAATAGCCAAAACATTTTGGCCAATCTGGGCACCCCATTCCAGAACCAGTCATTCTAACAACAGAGCCTGCTAAGAAAATAACATACACAGAGATAAGCGAAAGCTTAACAAATAAAGGAAGGCGTTTTTTCACGTAATTTATTTTATGGGTTCGTTAAAAGTTGTGACACTTTTTGCATTTTTTACTTTGTATAGAGCTCCGCCAGCAATTCCGTTTACATAAGAAGTAATATCGTCTTGAGAAATTGCATTTGCATTGTAGGATACCAACGCAATACTGTCCTTGAAAATTACTTTTACAGCCGTGATTCCTGCTTTTTTAGAAAGTTTAGATTGAATTACTCTTGCACAGCCAATTTCACAGGTCATCCCAGAAATATGAAAAGCCAATTTTTGTGGATTAGGAGCCGCTATTTCTTTTGATTCAAGTTTCTTTTTTGAATCTGTATTACACGCTGTAAAAGCAAAAGTTGTTGCCAATAGAAGGACTATAATTTGCCTAAATTTCATAATAAATTTTGATTATCTAAGTATGTTGCAAATTTATCAATTAATTGGTTTATATCAGTGGAAAACATCGATTTTTGTACTGATAAAAAAACAATCTATGTTTTCAAAAAATATAAAATGGGTGTATTTAGGGGTTCTTGCGTTGGTTTGGGGGAGCTCTTTTATCTTAATGAAAAAGGCTTTGATTGGTTTAACTCCTATTCAATTAGGTGCGCTAAGAATTATTATAACAGCTATATTTTTATTGTTAATCGGTTCTAGAAGCTTAAAAAAAATAGACAAACACCAATGGAAGTATATCGTCTATACGGCAATTTTGGGGACATTTTTCCCTGCTTTTATGTTTGCTTTTGCAGTGAATTATTTAGACAGTTCTATTGTAGCGATTCTAAACTCGTTAACACCATTTAATACCTTAATTTTTGGAGCATTGGTATTTGGTTTTTCATTTAATAAGAAACAACTGATTGGTATTTCAATTGGTTTGATAGGAACGATGATTTTAATTTTAAACGGAGCAAGCTTAAATCCAGATCAAAATTATTGGTTTGCTTTTTTAATATTTTTAGCATCTATAGGGTATGCCATAAACGTAAACATGATTAAAAAGCACTTAAACGAAGTAAGTGCTTTAGGTATTGCAGTTGGTAATTTTGTATTAATGATTATTCCTGCATTAATTGTTTTGGCAAGTACCGGTTTTTTTACAGAATTTGAATTGACAAAAACCACTGTATCTTCTTTAGGGTATATTACTGTGTTGTCAGTTTTAGGAACGGGAGTTGCCAAGGTGTTGTTTAATAAAATGGTACAGGTTACCACTCCTATATTTGCTTCTTCAGTAACCTACCTCATTCCGTTAGTTGCTGTTTTTTGGGGAGTTATTGATGGTGAGAGCTTAAGTGCTATTCAGGCTATTGCAGGTGTTGTTATCTTATTAGGGGTGTATTTGGTAAATAAGAAAAAATAAATTTTTTAGAGTTTATTTTTTTTGATGTATATTTAAGTCATATTAATTTTAAAAAAAAATATTATGTTAAAAGAATTAGTGAAAAATGGTGCGAGACAATTGTCTAGGGAAGAACAAAAAAATGTAAGTGGAGGTAATATTGTAGATCCTGATGGTATGCAAGCATTAAGAGAGGCAGGAGATTGTATAGCGGTAGCAAATGCAATAGCAGGAAATACAGACTCTTTTGAGTTTTTAGGACATTACAATCAGTGTATGTCTGATTTTGAAGAAAGAAGGTAATTAATTTTACCCTTTTGATATAAAAAAAAGCCACACTTTTAAATAAAAAGTGTGGCTTTCTTGTAACTATGATTAATTATTTAAAATCAGCGTCAGTTACTCCTTCATTAATTTTGATTTCTTTAACAATAAATTCCAAGCTCATTGGTCCCATTTTCATTGAGATTTTATGTGGGAATTTAATTCCGTTTACTGTTTTGTAATCAGAAAAATTCACGGGGTTTTTAACTTCTTTTCCTCCAGCTTTAGAAGTTACTACTTCTTTTACTTTTAGTCCAGATTTCACATCATAATATGCTTCTGTTTTACCGCTGATAATCACATAAGCAGCTTTCCCGTCTAAATTTTCAATTCTATCCAGTTTACCAGATTTATAAGAATCATCTTTAAAAAGCCCTGAGTTTTCTTTTGCTTCTTTCAATTTCTCTCCAGTTAAATCAGTTCTTCTACCTTGTTGTTCTGCATATCCTTTAGAGCCATCAAAAACTTGTCTAGAAAGTGTTTGTCCCATTCCAAAAACAACAATAGACGTCTTATTTGGTGCAGCTATTTTAGTGGTAAGATTAATCTCCATCCCTTGTACCTTTGCATCTGAAGAAGTCATAATTGACTTAATAGCATGCGCTTTGTCTGCACCACCAATTGCTTTGAAATAACTGTCAACCACATTTGTTGCAGTCAATCCAGCTGGAATTGGCATGTTCATTTTTGGCTTGGTAGTAGGGTTTGCATTCTTATCAAAATAATTGATTTTGTATTTTAACTTTTCTAAGTTCTTCAATACGTCAATTCCTTTACCTGTAATTATAATTCTTGCTTTGTTTCCTGTGAAGAGCTGATGTGCTGCATCTTGAACCTCTTGTAAGGTAACAGCATTGATGTTTGCTAAATAGTTTTCGTAATAATCTTTTGGTAAATTATACATGGCAATATTTAATGCAAATCTAGCCGCTGTTGAAGGTTTTTGAACATTCATTACAAAAGACCCAATATATTCTGCTTTCGAATTTTTTAATTCCTCTGCTGTTACTTTTTGAAAACGAATTTTATTGATTTCTTTTTGAAGTTCTACAACCGAACTATCTGTTACAATATTTCGAACACTTGCAGAAGCTCTAAAAGAAGCCGCATATCTACTTTGTCTAATACTAGAGTAAGATCCGTATGTGTATCCTTTGTCTTCGCGTAAATTCATGAATAAACGCGCAGTACCACCACCACCAAGGATGCTGTTGGCTAATAAAGCTGCATAGTACTTTTTGTCACCAAGTTTTAGATTAATGGTGTTTGCAATAACAATTTCAGATTGTACAGCATTGTCCATGTTGATGAAATTGATTTCTGTATGAGCTACGTTTTTAATTGCTGGAACAGTAGTGGTTGGAATGGTTCCTTTTTCCCAATTACTAAATAGAGAAATAACCTGTTTTTTTATTTTTTTTGTGTTTACATCCCCAACAATAACTAAATAGGCATTGTTTGGTTTGTAATAAGCGTTGTAGTTGTTTTTTACATCTTCTAAAGAAATATTTTCGATTGATTTTTTGGTTACAAATTCTCCTGAAGGATGATTTTTACCAAAAATCAATGCGCTTTCAACTCGGCGAGCAACAGCTGTTACACTTTTTTCATTTGACTTGATTCCAACTAAAGTTATTTTGACTTGTTTGTCAAATTCTTCTTTGGTGAAATTCGAATTTTTCACTCCGTCTGCCATTAAAGACAATACTTCTGAAAAGTATTTTTTTAGAGATCTAGCATTGGCTCCAGAGCTGTAAAAAGAAACGTTAGCTCCTAGGTAATCTACTTTTTCATTGAATTCGTCTTTAGTAATGTTTTTGGTTCCTCTCCCTAAAAGACCACCCATTAATTGAGAAACTCCAACTTTGTCACCCTCAACATAGGGTTTATTGTCTATTGTTAAACTGGCAGAAGCTCTAGGAAGTTTATGATTTTCTACAATAATTACTTTTAAACCGTTATCAAGCGTAAATGTTTCTGCTTTTCCTAATTTTACTTTAGGTGCTGGTCCTGGTTTTGGTTGTATGCTTCTATCTATTTGTGCGGAAACTGAAAAAGACAGTGTTAAAACCGCTATGAGTAATGCTATTTTAGTTTTCATAATTATTTAGTGTCTTTTTTAGGTAAATATTCTAATAGTAATCGTTGGTTTTTATTCAAGTACTTTTTTGCAATATTTCTTATTTCTTCACGAGTAATTGAACGATAAATGTCAATTTCGGTATTGATTAGGTTTGTGTCACCGTACAATACATGAAAACGAGCTAAAGAATTTGCTACACCATCTACACTAGCATTTGAGTTTACAAACCTGTTTTCAAATTTATTTTGTAGTTTTTGATATGCTTTTTTAGAAATTAGTTCTGTTTGAATCTTAAGAACTTCTTCATCAATTTCTTTTACCAAACTCTCCAGTGTGTTTTTTCCTTGTGGCAATCCATATAAAATATACATTCCGTAGTCTTCTTGACTTAAGTTGATGGCTCCAACTTGCGAGGCCATCTTCTTCTCGTCTACCATTTTTTTGTATAATTTAGAACTTCTTCCATCACTTAAATAGGTAGAAATCATGTCCAGAACTCGAGCATCTCTTGTTTTAAAAGAAGGCGTTCTATAGGCCGCCATAATTGCAGGAATTTGAATATTAGCATCATATGCTTTGGCATTGATTTGTGTTGTAATTGGGTCCTCTTTTGTGAAATTTCTTTCAATATCTTTTCCTCTTGGAATTGAACCAAAATAGTCTTTAATTAATTTTTTTGTTTCAGATTTATTAATGTCACCAGCAACTACAAGAGTCGCGTTGTTAGGAATATAGAATTTTTTATTAAAAGCCCTAAACTCTGCCAAGGTAGCATCGTCTAAATGTTTCATCTTACCAATAGTCGTCCCTTTGTAAGGATGTTTGGTAAATAGGTGTTTTTTAACATTTGCTAAAAAACTTCCATAAGGTTGACTGTCTACGCGCAGTCTTTTTTCTTCTTTTACAACTTCATTTTGAGTATCAACTCCTCCTTGGTTAATTACAGGGTGTAACATACGTTCAGATTCCATCCATAACCCTA
>JAESTN010000164.1 GCA_016763595.1 Flavobacteriaceae bacterium
ATTTGCTATTGATTATTAACTTTTTTTTCGTAGAATCAGAGCCTCAAAAAAAAACAATTAATGATATCTCATTATACCTCATTTAGAATACGTTACGGAGAAACAGACCAAATGGGAGTTGTTTATCACGGCAACTATGCTCAATTCCTAGAAATGGGTAGGATTGACTGGCTCAGATCACTTGACATTTCTTACAAGAATATGGAAGAAAACAACGTGATGCTTCCTGTTATTTCCTTACAATGTAATTTTAAAAAACCTGCTGAATTCGACGATGAAATCACTGTAAAAACTACTCTTAAAAAAATACCGACAGTTAAAATTGAATTTGAATACGAAATTACGAATCAAAACAACGAGTTATTAACAACCGGAAACACTGTTTTGGCTTTTATAAATATGAAAACAAAAAAACCAATGCGCTGTCCTGAGTATATTTTAGAGAAATTAAATATCTAATTATTCTAGCTCCTTAATTTCTACTTTATATAAATTGGTGAAAATTTCAAAAATAGTTGCGGCATCTTTTTTACGAACAGAAATAATGTATTGACAAGACAATTCTAATTGCTGAGAAATAATTTTTAAATTTCTTTCTTTTACAATACGCATTACTTTATTCATTAAATCGTACCCAAAAGACAGTTGATAGTCAATGTTAACTGTCTTTTCAATAATATCTGAAGCCTCTAATGCCAATTTCGCAGAACTTCTATAGGCATTGATCAAACCTCCAACACCTAATTTTGTTCCTCCAAAATACCGAACAGAAACGATTAAAATATTGGTAACTCCATAGGCCTGAATTTGCCCGTAAATTGGCATTCCTGCAGAGTTACTTGGTTCTCCATCATCATTTGCTCTAAACCGAAATGTTTCTGTTCCAAATTGCCAAGCATAACAAAAATGACGTGCAGAATGGTGTTTTTTCTTTAAACCATCAATGGCTACTTTTACTTCTTCTTCATTTACAACCGAAAAAGCATAGCCAAAAAACTTACTGTTTCTATCTTTAAATAAAGTTTCTTCAGAAGGCTTTTCTATGGTTTTATATGCATCTTTTATTTTGTCCATCACACCAATGCTACTAATAAAATACTAACTACCGCCAAACCAAGACCAATCCAATTTTTTTTGATCAGCTTTTCCTTAAAAAAAACCAACGCAAAAATCGTAGTAAAAATAACAACAGAAACATTATTAATGGTAAAAAGTGTAGAGCTTTCCATTCCTTCTGTCTGCAATGCTTTTATTAAAAATTCCATGGAATAATAATTCGGAATTCCTAAAGCAATCCCTCCTAAAATATTTTTAAATTGAAATTGAAATTTGCCATTTATCATCTGAATAACAACTACAAACACCCCTAAAACAAATGCACAACCAAAAATAGTCGCCAAAAACATTGGAACAGCAGCATCTGATACGGATGTACTTTCTACATATTTCAATCCTGCATCTATACACCCAGATCCAACAAACAACAATAATGGGAATACTAAATTTTTAAATTTCACTGGAGTTGTATCACTCTTTGCAGAGGATAAATAAACAGCAATTAAAGCCAATAAGATTCCGATAACCTTAAAAAAACCAACACTTTCATTATAAATAAAAACTCCAAAAACAACAGGGATAACCACAGACATTTTCCCTGCAACTGAAGCAACAGACAGTCCGTTTTTTTGAGCGGTAATTCCCATTACATTAAATACCAAAATGAATAAAAACCCCAAACAAAATGCGCCTAAAAACCATGGTTGCTTTGGAATTTCCACTACTGACAACGAACTCGTTGAGGTAGATAAACCAAATGACAACGCAATTACATAATTTACAACAATTGCCTGTAAGGTGTTAATTTTAAAAACATCAAAAAGTTTAAAAATAACAAATAACAAACTAGAAATTAAAATACTTAAAACTAAATAAATCACGCGTTCAATTCTTTTTTCATTAATAAACCTACAACATCTTCTTCTCCCGGAATTAGATTCCACGTTTTTATTCCTAATTTTTCTGCTACTATCGTATTTTCTAAAGTGTCATCTATAAAAAATGTTTCTTCAGCTTTTAACTTATTTTCTTTCAATATAAATTCAAAGATATCTGCATTTGGTTTTCTAAAATGAATTTCGTGTGACAAATAAAACTGCTCAAAACAATTTTTAAAATCTTGAAACAATTCAATTCCCCAATTATTTCGAATCCATTCAATATGCATCTCATTGGTATTACTCAACAAAAACAATCTGTACTTATTACTTGCAACAAGTTCTTTTAAAAACTGCAATCGATGTTTAGGGAAATCTAGTAAAATTGCATTCCATGCACGGACTAAGTCTGATTTATTAATTTTAAAGTTTTCATGAAAAAAATCAATAAAATAATCAGTAGAAATCTCTCCTTTTTCATATTGATGCGCAATAGCTAGGATATCATCAGTAATCTGATCAACCCCCAGCTTAGCCAATTCTTTAAAAGTTGCTTCTTTATCTAAATTGATGAAAATATCACCAAAATCAAACACGATGCTCTTAATCATTCATCATTATTTTTAAAATGTCTTTTTTAATCTTAAACTCTTTAATTGTTTTCCCAAAAATAACCGGAGCTTCTACGCCATCTTTAAATTCGTTTCCTCCTATAAAAACTCTTGCTTCATCCCACAAACCAGCATGAATAAAGGATTGTAATGTTTGCAAACCTCCTTCAATAATTACAGATTGAATTTGATGCTTTTGTAAGGCATTACAAACTTGTTTTGCAACATTTGAAGAAAAGTCTATTATTTCAAAAATTAAGTTTTCACTTGATGTATTATTTTCTAATTCTGTCAACACAATTGTTTTAACAACTTTATCTAATACATAGGCTTCTTTTGGAATTCTTAATACCCTGTCCAATACAATCCTACTTGGATTGTTCCCTGTCCAGCTTCTAACATTCAACCTTGGGTTGTCTGTAATAACGGTATTCGTACCAACTAAAATAGCATGTTCTTCAGCTCTCCATTTATGAACTAGCTGCTGAGAATATGTATTTGAAATCCAAACAGGACTTGCTTCTTCTTTTGTTAACGGTGCAATAAATCCATTGCTAGTTTCTGCCCATTTTAAAATAACATATGGGCGTTTTTTATCTTGAACTGTAAAAAATCGTTTGTGATGCTTTCTACATTCTTCTTCTAATACCCCAATAGTAACATTACAGCCCGCTTTTTTTAATCTTTCTATTCCTTTACCTGCAACTAAACTATTAGAATCAATACAACCAATCACCACATTTTTAATTTGATGTTCCGCTATCAAATCTGCACAAGGTGGCGTTTTTCCAAAATGAGAACACGGCTCTAAAGTCACGTAAATTGTTGCTTCTTTTAATTGTGTTTTATCTTTTACCGAATTAATTGCGTTTACCTCTGCGTGATTGCCTCCATAAGAATTCGTAAATCCTTCTCCAATAATTTCATCATTCAATACAACAACAGCTCCAACAGACGGATTTGGTCTTGTGGTTCCAATTCCGTTTTTAGCAATATGCAAACAACGTTGTATGTATTTTTCGTGATTCAAAAGTGATAAAACTAGTATAAAAAACAGCAAGTTACAGATAATATACTCCTAAAAAATAGGTAACTTGCTCGTGCAAAAATAATGTATTAGAATGACATCAAACAATTATATTCTTAGAGAAATAACACAAAAAGATAATGAGCAAATTGCCAAAGTTATACGTGATGTTTTAGTAGAAATGGGCGTACCAAAAGTAGGCACAGCCTATGAAGACAAAGCTCTTGATGAAATGTTTGAGACATATAACAAACCAAGTGCTGCATATTATGTCATTGAAAATAATAAAAGAATAATTGGCGGAGCAGGTATTGCGCAGTTAAACAATTATGACGGAAACATTTGTGAATTTCAGAAGATGTATTTTTTATCAGAAGCAAGAGGATTGGGTTTGGGAAGTAAAATGATTACAATTTGCTTAGAGAAAGCCAAAGAGTTTGGATTCGAAAAATGCTATTTAGAAACCATGCCATACATGGATTCAGCCAGGGCATTGTATCAAAAAAACGGTTTTATTTCTTTAGACAAACCCGTTGGCAACACAGGGCATTATTCTTGTAATGTTTGGATGATAAAAGACTTATAAGATGTTATTAAAAGAATTTAGGAATCATTTTAATCAAGAGCTTTGTACAGTTTTCCCTCAAACAGAAATAGATTCATTTTTCTTTTTGTTGATTGAAAAAGAACTCGATCTACAGAGAATTGACCTTGTTTTAAATAAGAAACTTTCCATCTCAGAAGCAACGTTTAAACACCTAAACAATTCTTTATCTAGATTAAAATTACAAGAACCTATTCAATATATTTTAAGTGAAACGGAGTTTTTCGGTCTCCCTTTTAAAGTCACAAAAGACACATTAATTCCGAGGCCAGAAACTGAAGAATTAGTCGCATGGATTGTAGAAGATGCTACAAAACTGCAAGGTTACAACATTGCAGCGCCACACATTAATTCAAAAACAAACAAGAAGTCTTTAACTATTTTAGACATCGGAACTGGAAGTGGCTGCATTCCTATTTCTTTGGCTAAAAATTTACTTCACACCAACATCACATCAATTGACGTCTCTAAAAATGCACTAGTTATCGCAAAAGAAAATGCACTATTGAATTCGGTAAACATCAATTTTATTGAACAAGATATATTAAGTATAGAAAACTTAAACATTATTTCAAATGAAATGAAGCAATCGCGAACTCAAGAAAAGATTCGTTCATTGCAAGCTCCTCGTCATGACCTGAAATTTGACATCATTGTTTCCAATCCGCCGTATGTTAGAGAATTAGAAAAGACTGAGATCAAACCAAATGTATTGAAAAACGAACCTCATTTGGCATTATTTGTTGAGGATAACAATCCATTAATCTTCTATTCTAAAATAGCAGATTTAGCAAAGAAGCACTTAAAAGAAAATGGTGTTTTGTATTTTGAAATCAATCAATATTTAGGAAAAGAAACTGTTGAAATGCTAACTAAAAAAGGGTTCACAACCGAATTAAGAAAGGACCTCTTTGGAAATGATCGAATGACAAAGTCTTTTATTTAAATTTCACTCAAAAGTGAACTTCTAAAAATGCTTCAAATATAGTTGGAAACGGCTAAAAAACTAATACTTTTCTTTTTCTAGTTTAAATTTAAAGAACAAAGACTACGCTGAGTTCTCTTCTGCCAATTCATTTTTTTCAGGTACTTATATTTTATAATTCCCGACTATCAGACCCCGTAAAAATACCCGATATTATCCCTTTTTTATGTGAAAAAAGGGAGAATATTTCATAAACAACACTTTTTTTCTTAACTTAACACACAGCACTACATGCACTTACTCTAAATAAAACGGGATTTTGAATTTAAAAACCAAAAACTATATTCCAAAGAATAATTTATCAAATTCAATTGTGAATCTGGATTATATTACCGAATATCTTGATGGAGAAAAAGAACCAACTATTAAGGTTATTCGCATTTTCTTAGAACAAGCTTCTAAAATAATGAAAAGACTAGAAGAAGGAGTTCTTTCTAAAAATCACCAAGAAATCACCTACTCATCTCGTTTTTTTAAGACCTCATTTATTACTATGGGAATAAATTGCTATAAAGAAGTATGTGAAATTGAAGACCTAAGCAGGCAAAACAACTCTGTTGAAAAAATATCTAGACTATTAAGTAACATGATGCCCGCATTTAATGAAGCAATCCATGAATATAAATTACTTTTAGAAAAATTACAATCACAATAGCAAAATTGCCCTATTTAATTTCTTTCTAAAATACCCTAACTTTCCAATTCAGAAACCAAAAATCATTTACCAAATGGAAAGTTCTATATGTAGAAGAAATTTCATCAAAAAAAGTTCAGCAGCAAGATTGAGGTTTAGAAACTTCTATAAAAAAGAGGCATGACTGGTGGTATTCTGATGCTATCACTCAAATACAACATGCAAGAAATTTTGATTTAGTCATACAACTACAAAAAGAAACCACTCACAGAGCACTATAATTCAGTCAACTACACTTTACTTCTTTCATTTATTTTTTGTACCTTTAAACTAATTAATAAAAAGTGATCCCTACACAGCTTTGTAAATTCCTTTATTTATGATGCAAAACCACTATTAATATCCCCTACTTATTGTATCCCTCTGTTTTTTACTTTTTTATTTTGACTTGAGTAATAGTTCCCTAATTATCACTAACTAAAATTCGTTTTAGCTGTATAGCATAATTAATTCAATCAATCAATTCAATAAATCATGTTTACAAAACTACTTCAACAAAGTAGGATTTTACGTACGCGTAACTTCCAATCATTTTCTATTTTTACTTTTTTACTTTTTCTTACTTTAACTATTTCTGCTCAATCCAGTCCTCAAGTACTTACAGAATGGACTGCTTTAGAAGAAGCTGAATTTTTAGTAGATACAAGTTACCAAATAATAAAATGCTCACCTGAGAGTACTCCAGAAATTCTACTAAATGTCTTTAACGAGGCAGGAATGAAAACGAGCTTTACTATTGTTTTACATTTTTCTGATGCATCAAACAACCAGAAAGATGTTGAAATTATTTTCACAAATATAAAACAAGGAGAAATGAGAATTGCCAGTTGTACAAACAACCAGTATTCGAATTTAAAATTTAACGTTCCAGAAGGAATTAATGTATCTAGCTTAAAACTAACCATAACTTATAAATAGTCATGAAAAAATTAACCACAATATTCATATTTGTGTTTTATGTTTTTACTATTCAAATACAAGCACAATGTAATGACCGACCAATAATTAATGATTTCTCCCCAAAAACAGGATTTATTGGTAGCACTGTAACAATTACAGGAGCAAATTTTAGCGCAACACCAGGAAACAATCAAGTTTTCTTCGGAGCCACTCAGGCTACAGTTGTCTCATCATCTTTTGGAACTTTAGAAGTTAGAGTCCCTGAAGGAAGTACAACAGCCTTAATTAGTGTAAAGAATCACTGTAATAAAACTGCCTATTCAAAAACTCATTTTAATGGTATTTTCTGTCCAACACCATTAACCTCAAGATCTTATCAAAATGTATCACAAGAACTAACTGGAGTTTATGGAGCTTATAATATGTTGTCTCAAGATATGGACAATGATGGAAAACCTGAAGTAATTTCAGCAAGAAATGGTGGAGGTATAACAATTGCTATCAATAATAGCACACCCGGTAATATCAATTTCTCAAAATATAACAATGGTTCAACTGGAGGAGCAGCCCAATCTATAGCCGTAGCAGATTTTGATGGAGATGGATTAAAAGATATTGTGACTAATAATGCCATCATGAAAAACACAAGTACTGGCGCTGGTAATATCGGATTGCAATATATTACGCATTCAAGGTCCGTTTCAAACTATCAAGTTGGCGTTGGAGATTTTAATAATGATGGGAAAATTGATATCATTGGAAACAATGGTAGCGGGATTTACATTGCATTTAATACAAGTACTGGTCCTGGTAATTTTAATTTCACAAATAGAATTTTAGTAGCAAATGTTGGTCTTAGATGTACAGGGATACAAATTGCTGATGTTGATGGAGATGGGAAAGCTGATTTCTTAGGGTCACAAGGTAGTGGAAATAGAGCTGTTTCTATAAGAAACACAACTGCAGACGGAAGTATGACCCCTACATTTGAAACACCCGAATATTGGAGTTCTGATTCAGATTCATCCGATGGAACAGGAACCTATCCTTATAGATCAATGATTGCGGATTTTGATAAAGACGGAAGAATAGATTTCACTTCTTGTAACTATACAGGAAATACAAATATTGCAATTTGGAGAAATATTTCTACAGTCGGTAATATTATTTTTGCTCCATCAGTAAATTTCCC
>JAESTN010000165.1 GCA_016763595.1 Flavobacteriaceae bacterium
CTACCACCTTCTAAACCTCCTTTAGAATTCACATAATCAACAAAGGTACTACCTCCAATAGTTATCAATTCACTATCGCTATTCACATAGGCATACTGCAATGCAGTAATTGCTCCAGCAGAATACCCTCCAATAAAAATGTTGTTCGCATCAATTTTGTAGGTGTCTGTTGTACCAATATCTTTGTTGAAAAAACGTACAGCAGCTTTCATATCTACAACGGCATTTATAACTACTTGTTTAAATGCTAATTGAGTTGGTGTAACATCTAATAACCGGTAATTAATAGACGCCACAACATAACCAGCTTTTGCTAAAAATGAAGCTATTTCTGACAAGTCAGATTTGTCTCCACTGATAAAACTTCCTCCATGGGCAAGCACAATAAGTGGCCTGTTGATTTCTGTGTCATTTTCAGGTTGATAAATGTCCATAAATAAAGCAGTTGTTGCTCCATTTAAAGTAACATTAGCTCCATATCTAACCTCTTTTGTTATGGTAATAGTTTCAAAAATCTGACTGTCATATCGTTGTAGATTATCAGATTGATTGACATAGTTTATTTCACTTTCAGTACAAGAAAGAAGAAAAAGTAAGGAAATACTAAAAAGAGCTATTTTACGAATCATAATGGTTATTGATTGCCAAACTTAATTTATTTTTTTGACTCAGTATGTAAATTGACATGGTTTTTAAACGAAAAAAAGAGCGCGAGATTGTGGAAAGTAAAAGTTCTATTATTTTAAATGGATTGAACTCGTATTTTTAGTTAATAAATAGGACTTTTTAAAAGGGGCAATATCTAATAGAACCCGGTTTCTAAATTTTGAATTGAATTCATAAAAACTAGTGTTGGTCAAATGTATGTTTTGAATAGAAGTGCTATTTATTTTTGATTTCATTTCTATGATAAGATGGTCTTTATGTGTGTATGATTTTATGAATTCAAAGGCCAATGCTACTCCATTTATTTTTAACACTGTTTTTTGATTGAGGTACTTTGCAGTGCAGAAGGCAGTCAATTGTTTTACATCACAATTTTTACTCAATTTAAAATCTAAAAGCTCTTGTTTTTCAATCGTAAATCTTAAATAGACGGTATTGTCTTTACGTTGATACCTATATTCTGCAATATGTCCCACATGAAAAAATGAAGAAAACGAAATGCATAAGAGTAGTAGTGCTGTTTTCATAAATATCTTATTTGATCATTAATTTTTTGGTGACTTGGTCTTGGTTAAAATTGATTTGAATAAAATAAATTCCAGCATTCAATTTGTCAATTCTTATCATGCCTTTGTATTTGTTGGCCGAGTATACAATAGCACCATTGGTGTTGTAAATTTTAACACCAGTAATTTTAGTTTGATCAAAATTAGTAGGGAATTTAATTCTAAAAAAATCACTTGTTGGGTTTGGGTATACGTTCATTTCAACCTCCAGATTTGTAAAATCGTCTACGCCCAAAGAGATTGTGCTACAATCTTGACTTGCAGTAGAAGTTGGGCAGTTTGGCCCAATTTTAAAAGAGTTGTCTACATTTTTTCCTTTTAAACATCTAGGAATAAATGGCCAATTGTCTGTAAGCACATAATAATAAGTACCATTGGGGAATTCTGGAGTTTTTCCAAAACGACCACCACATTCATCTAAATCAGGTAGTGCAGCAATATATTCATAATCTTCCACATAATTTCCGTCATAATTTCCATTTGGGGCAGTTATTCCATCACCAGGTCTACTGCCAGATTTTAATTGATGACTACTTTGATAGGCAGAAATGCCTCCGTTTACATCTGTTTTATCTGTGTATAAATATTTATAATAAATAGGAAATCCATCTGCAGCATAACCTAATACTGGTGAATGATTGCTTCCGTCAATGTTTAAAATAGTATCAAAATAATCTCTAGGAATGTTGTGATAATGATATCTACTTACCGCATTTACATGTCCCCCATTTAAATCCATCGTCAATAAAAAATCTGCTTCAATATGCCAGTTTAAATTTTCTTCTGTAGTGTTTGGGTTGGTAAAATACAATCTCGCAAAAGGAGAATAATTAACGCCTAAGTTTGAAACACCAAAAATGATTCCACCCCCGCATGCCTGTGAAGTTGTATCTGCTGTAAGTGGTGTAATTGTAGTAGTTAATTCGGGATGCACACACACCGTATATTCAAAATCTTGACCTTGTATATTGTTGTTTCCTGCAAAAGGACCATAAGCATGACTTGGAATGTTATTGGTGTAAATTTTTCTAAGATGATTTACGGTTTCAAAACAAACAGCATGAGTGGTTTCATTGGCAAAAATCGATACGGCATCACACGTATCACCCGTGTTCGTATCACAAGTAAATGTTGAGCCCGATTCGATATAGCCTTGTGGTGTTACTGTTTTTCCTGAAAACCCTGCGTAATCTACGGGGTATTTTGTTACTCTAAAGACATTGTTTTTGCTTAGTGTGGTGTTTTGTGCCATCGCTCCAGTATCATTTACAGGATTGACATATTCCCAAACTGTGTTTCCATTGGTGTCTATTTCAAAAAAACGCCCTCCAACACCTTCGCAAATAAGTGTATTTCCATTGGGCAAACGTTGAACTCCAGAAATGATATTAGAATAAAAATCGGTTGGATTTGCTGCTTTGTAGGTCCAGTCAAAATCAGATGGACCATAAGAACCCCCTGAATATGTATACACGCCATTTCCATCAACTGGCAAACTCAAGGTATTAACTGTTGAGTAGTTCTGATTTTCTAAAGTTCCAGCTTGGTTGTTGTACATAATGATTTTACCTGCCTCTGTCAATCCACTAGGAATCCAATGTGTATCGTGTTGTAAAAAGAGTTTTTGGTCATTTGCCGTTCCTTGATTGTATGCTTGTGCATTTCCCCAACGATATAATAAATCACCTCCTTTTCCAAAAGTCCCTCCAGAAGAACTGGCTGCTTCTGAAGTAGAGGTGGAGTGGTCGATAATCCAAAACTCACTAAAATTATGCACACTGATAATGATTTGATCAAATTCAGCGTTGTAGTCAATTCCATTAATATGCAGCCAATCAGCTTTCGTGTGGGCTAAAAAATTAACAGCTATTTTTTCTGGGCTTGCACTCACAGTCCCAAAATTATTTTTCGTGTTGTCAGACTCCTGAACCAAATGATCCCAGGCTTTCCATTCCCAAACAACCGTAGCTCCTCCATTGACAATGTCGGGTTGTATTTCTACAATTTGCTCAGAATTGATATAGGCTTCCGTGGTTGCGCCTCCTGCAGTACTCACTTCTGTTTGTGAGCGCTGGTCCCAAACAATTAATAAAATATTTCCGTTCGGTAACAGTTCAATATCATGGTGCTGTCTTCCATGCGTGTTACTTACAGAATAACTCCATAACACAGTGCTATCCCAATCTAACAATTCTACAATTCCGCTTCCGCCGCCCATTCCTGTTACTCTTCCGGTTCTAAGCAGAGTTCCGTCTTCTAAAAAATAAGAAGATAGGCCAGGTAGATAAGTACTGGTCCAGCTATGCACTTTTTCTCCACAATTATTAATTAAAAAGGTTTCTTTGCTGTCCTGTGGTCCAAAGAGTGTATAGCCATTATATGCATCTGTGGTGTTTTTGAATAGTCCAACTGTCTGTTGAGAAAAACTGAATAGACTTGTGCAAAAAATGAAAAAGAAAAGAATATTTTTTTTTAACATACGAGTGTTTTTATGTTGACAGCAATAAGACTATTAAATGCTAGAATAGTTTAAAGTCGTGTTCTTAAATATAAAAAAAAGGAACTACATTTCTGTGATTCCTTTTTACTATTTTTAATGAGGTTCTGAAATACATTCAGAAGACCAAAGTGTTAGATGCTTTCTACAAACAAACCTTCGTCAGTTTTAGAAACTTTAGCAACTTCTTTTTTTGTCAATCCTTTAATGGTTTTGTCCCATTTTTTATTGGACAAACCTGATTCTGTTTTTAAGTCGTTCAATAAGATTTTTTCTGCTTTTTGAAGTATCTTAAATACACTTTTTTCATCTTCGCTTAGCTGTATGTCTGCGGCGACTC
>JAESTN010000166.1 GCA_016763595.1 Flavobacteriaceae bacterium
AAAGTTCTTTGTTTAAAGAACAATGTACGTGGTTTACTTCGTTGGTTTCTAAGAAAGAAAATGTGGAGAGCATGCAAAAATCAGCAAAGAAATTAGGGGCAACTGAGTTTAAAGTTATTCCGATGCAACAAGGAAACAAAGTAACTAGAATTGTTGCTTGGAGGTATTAATAATACTTACTGTTTAATAACAATAGAATTAGCAATCAAATCATGTATTGCTTTTTTCTTTTTATTTCCAGTTACGGTTAATAAAGACAACCATCCTAAAAAAACTTTGCAAAGAAAACGAATAACAGCAACAGGAAAAGAAATGTTTTTTTGAGACTCAGTATCTCTAACTACTTTTATTTTAATGTAAGAATGACCAATTGACTGCCCAAATAGACTTACTAAAAGAGGTTCGTAAATTAAGAAAATAAATAGGAAAAGTATAATTCTAACATAGTTAGGCACGGTATCAAATAAAGAAAGAATTTCAGTAAAAGCATACATAAATCCAATAATTACAATGGAGTCTATTACTGCCGATTTTATTCTGTCTATTAATAATGCATAATTTCCTTTCATCACATTTTATTTACTTTTCATTGATAAAAACGGGGTCGTGAATTTTCTTCTTTCTTACCACCAAACTCAATAGAAAGTTGATTCCCATATGCAATACTACCAAACAGATAATTGCATACAGCGGAACTCCTAAAAATTGATAAGGCCAAGAATAGGTCCAAACACCAAGATTAATCGTAATCACTTCTCCAAATACAGGTAAAACGGCCGTAATAAAAATAGCCAAGTAGGTTTTATGGAGAAGTTTTTTTAATTTCAAAATAACAATTACTTGACGTTCTAGTTTGTAAATAAATCGAAAGGCATACATCCATGCTAAGGGCAACCAATAGGGTAGTTGACGATTGTTTGTCAAGTCGTGGTATTCCCAATACCCATTGCTAACACCCCAAATCTCAACCAAAACACCTAATGAACCTGTTAATAACATTCCTGCCAATAAAATCCAGTTTTTAGAAGTTGCTTTGATATAATCGGTGTAAATCAATACCAGGATTCGTGTCAATAGCAATATCCCTAGCAAAAAATCGTAGTCATGTAAATACCCAATTGCAACACCAGCAACGGTAATTTTTAAGCTAATGATTGCAACTGCTTTTAAAGCGTCTTTCTTTTGTGTTGTGGAAAATTTCATTTGTTAAATTGTTGCTGCAAATCTACAAACTTCTGTGTTGTTCCACTTGTAAAAGGAATTAAATAAAAGGTATAGCTATGTTTTTTTGAGGCCTTAATTTGATACTTATTTTGAGGTTTAGAATACCAACTATCATCTCCTGCCAATCCACGTTGTTCTAAATCAATATTCAACTGAATTAAGTTCTGTTCTTTAATGTCAATGGTATGTTTGCTAAAATTGGCATTCTTGTTTTCTTTGGTGTACTCTAAATCATCTGTAATGTCAAAATCTTCGTTGGGCATATGCAATGCAGAAATACTCAAACCTTTTTGTGAAGGAGAAGAAATTAACAGCCCATTATTCTCAGAATTCATCAATGCCATCCAACGTACATCTGTTCTATTTCCGTTTTCTTGGGGACGTATATAAGGCACATAAAAATTAGAAACAGTTGTTGAAAAAACATCAATAAAAGTAGACGTTTTTCGGTCTTGATAGTTTTCCCAAGGTCCACGACCATAATACCTCACGTTGTTGTATTCTTTCGGAATCTGCATGCGCATTCCAACTCTTGGTACGTCTGCTTTGTATTCCGTTTCGTGTAAGGTGTTTTCAATTTTAACAACGCCATTTCCATTCACTATATATACGGTTTGGTGGGTTGTGTGTACTCCAGGAAGCTCAAACTCAATAGAAACCTGGATTAGATTATTGTCTAGTTTTTTAGTCTCAAATTTGCGCACTTTAGCATTCAGTGTCGCATTTTTCCATTCAATATTTTTATGGTGCATTTTGTTCCCTAAATCATTGTCTGTAGGTGCTCTCCAAAAATTAATTTGTGGACCATTTTTAGATTTTAACAACTCAACATCTTTAAATATATAAGAGGTAATCTGTCCTTTCTTCTTGTCAAAAGAAACCTTGATATAGTTGTTGTAAATAGTGAAGCTCTTCTTTTTATTTGAAGATTTTAAATACCAACCATTGTCTACAGGACCTTCTTTTTTCTTGAATTTTTCTTGTAATGGAATTTGTTCTTTTGCAACTTCATGGCCCTTTTTTAATAAGCTCCATTGTTTTTTTGTGGTCGCTGCTATTTCAATAAAATATTCTGTATTGTCTTTAAAGTCAATGTCATTTAACGGAATTCGAACCAATTTACTGGTGTGCGTTTCTACAGAGATGGTTGGTAACTGAATGGTTTTTAATACCCTTCCGTTGGATTTCACTACTGCTTTAAAATCAAATTGATCTAGATTCGTAAAATCGTATAAGTTTTCAATTAAAATACGTTGTTCGTTAAATTTATTGATGCCTTGATTTTTGAAGTTGATAAATTCATGTGCTTTTTTTACTTCGTACAATGCCGGTTGTGGTGTTCTGTCTGGAAAAACGATTCCGTTGTTTAAAAAAGTATTGTCTGTGGGCATATTCGTTCCGTAATCACCTCCATAGGCATAGTACTTTTGTCCTTTTGCATTGGTTTTGTAAATCGATTGATCTACCCAATCCCAAATAAAACCACCTTGTAAATTGTCGTATTTTTCTATGATTTCCCAATAATCAGCAAAGTTTCCTGTGCTATTTCCCATTGCGTGTGCATATTCACTAGGTATAAAGGGTCTATCTGTTTTGTTTTGACCAATGCTTTCAAAACGTGCTGGTGATGGATATTGAGGCACAATAATATCGGTATTCCAATCCATATCATATAAATTCCCATCACGGTTTTTATACGGTCTTTCATATTGTACAGGTCTTTTTATTTTATCAAGTGCTTTTATTGCTTTGTATCCAGCATAAAAATTCGTTCCGTTTCCAGCCTCATTTCCCATAGACCAAATAATAACAGAAGGATGGTTTTTATCACGTGCCACCATTCTAGTCATTCTGTCTACATGGGCATTTTCCCAAGCTTCTTTTTTTGCCAAAGAATGTTTTCCATAATACATTCCATGCGACTCAATATTTGCTTCATCAACGACATAAATCCCGTACAAATCGCACAGTTCGTAAAAACGTCTGCCTCTTGGGTAATGGCTTAAACGAACCGCATTGATATTGTTTTCTTTCCACATTTGAATGTCTTTCAAAATCAATTCTTCACTCATTACATGTCCCGTTTCAGGATCTGCTTCTTGTGTGTTTACTCCTTTTAAAGTAATTCGTTGTCCATTTACTAACAGCAATCCATTTTTAATCTCTACCGTTCTAAACCCAATTTTACGCGCTGTAGTTTCTAGTAAGTTGCCTTGAGCATCTTTGGTATTGATTCTTAAAGTATATAGGTTTGGGTGTTCTGCACTCCATTTTTTAGGATTGATAACATTGGTAGAAAAATGCGTTGTCTTACGTTTTTTTGGAGACACTGCAGTGTTGTTTTCTTGTTCTCCAATAAGTTGATTGCCCGCATCAAACAATTGATAACTCACAAATACTTCTCTGTTGTTTTTGTGATGATTCTGTACGGTCACATCCAATTCTAAATAGCCATGTTGATAGCCTTTATCTAGAGATGCAACGATTTCAAAATCTTGAATTCTTACTTTTGGTTGTGCATATATAAAAACGTCACGTTCAATTCCGCTAATTCTCCAAAAATCTTGACATTCTAAATAGCTACCATCTGTCCATCTAAAAATTTGTATGGCTACGGTATTAACTCCTTTTCTTGCAAATTTAGAAATGTCAAACTCACTAGGTAATTTACTTCCTTGAGAGTAACCAACATATCGGCCATTTATCCATACAAAACCACCAGATTTCATGGCGCCAATATGTAAGAAAATTTCATTATTAGTCCAGTTTTCATCAAGTGTAAAAGTTCTTCTATAAGAACCCACTGGATTGTAGGTATGTGGGACTTTACCAGGGTTTTTAGGATAAATTCGATCCGTCAACTCCATATCATCGGCAATCATTGCTTTGTAATCTGCAAATTCATACTGGTGATTTACATAAATAGGAACTCCAAATCCTTCTACTTCCCAGTTAGACGGAACTTTAATGGTTTTCCAATCAGTTAATGGCAAGGTAGGATTCATAAACCGTGTAGGCCTATTGGCAGGGTTCTTAACCCAGTTAAATTTCCAAATACCGTTTAATGATTTCTTGTAAAGAGGGGTGTTTCTTTTTAATGTATTGAGTGAAGTAAATGAGGTGAAACTAGCATGTGCATCTTCTTTGTTTTCTGCAATCACTTGTTCGTTTTCTATGTACTGCCAAATATCTTTTTGCTGTGCGAAGTTTGACGTAATAGAAAGGAAGAAAATAAGGAGTAAAAGCTGCTGTTTCATATGTTTTAGTTGAATCCCAAATATAAAAAAATCGAAGATAGCAGTCTTCGATTAATTTACCTCTTTTTTAAGAGTCTTTCTTTTTCTAAACAATCATCCCATCTCAACTAAAAAATTGTGTAAATAATTTTTCATAGTTAGAATTTAATGTTAATGTTTTCTTAAATATCAAAAGTGATGCCAAAATTTCTAAAGAATAAAATCCTTCTTTTTTATAATTTTAAAATAAAGTAAAGTTATTGATATCTAGTTATTTAAGTTATAGTAGTTTGTCTTTTACTAATTGTTTAATTAATTTTCTTAAGCTTTTTTCAATTGAAGATTCAATACCAACTTGCCCATAAACATCTAATTCACCTTTCCAAATAACATTGTTTGAGGCATACTCTAAGATTTGTATCTCAAAACTAATTGCGTTTATAATAGTAGGAGTTCTGTAGTTAATTGCTGTTTGCTTAATAATCATCAATTGTTTTGGATTGAAGATTTTAACCTTATTAAAGTATTCAGAATCTGTCTTTAAAGAAAGAGCGTTTTTTGAATCAAATCTTCCTTCAACTCCGTGCTTTTTAAACTCATTCATTAATTTTTTAGAGAATGTATTTGTAATTCTTTGAGCTTTAGCTTCGGATTGAGACAATACAAATACTTTGTTTAGTTTTTTAGTATACTTGTCTGCTTTGTTACTTGCAATTTTTACGGTTGTACAACTATGAATTACTGTAATTATTAAGACCGCAATGATAAAGGCATATGTTTGTTTCATTATGTTTTAAGATTTTAAAATGAATGCTCATTTCAAAAGTAATGCCAAAAAAAACAGCGCTTTTTATTTTATGTCTTGTACGATTTGCCTAGTGATTGGTTAAAAAAGGAAGCATTGCAGTGACAACTCTTCAATCGTTAAGGGTAGAAGCGTTATAATCGAGATACATAAAAGGCGTTTTCATGCTTAGGACATTCTTATTTTAATAATGATTGCTGAGAAAACGGTTAAAATTCCGATGACGATGATGGTAATGTCTACCTCAAAAAAATGTGCGATGAGTATGGTCAATAAGGCCCCAAATGCATAGCCTAAATCTCTCCAAAGTCGAAATGCACCGATGCTTTCTGCTCTTTGATTGGGATTTGTAAAACTGGCAATTGCCGATAAAAAAGTAGGATATACAATAGCCGTTCCTGCTCCTAATAGGGATGAAAGTACAATGAATTGTACGTAGGTTGTTGCCCAAAACATAACGATCAGAGCGATGCCTTGTAGAGACATCCCTATAAACAACATCATTTTTTTGTTGTAAAGGTCAGACATCTTACCCGTAACCAATTGCCCAATTCCCCATACTGCAGGGTAAACGGCAACAATAATT
>JAESTN010000167.1 GCA_016763595.1 Flavobacteriaceae bacterium
ATCCAGAGTATTTTTCGGTAACGGCTATCTACACCATCAAATACCGGATTGCCTGAGCAACCACATGATGCTTCTTGTGTGGAACCGCATTCTTGATCAAATATTGGAACCATTTAGTCGTCCATTAAAACTTTCTTGTCTTGCTGGAATAATTGATACATCCTCTAGTAACTAGAGGAGCAAGCAAAATATGCAGGATTTTTCAATTGGAGAAGCTTCAAGGAGATGTGGCGTTAAGGTGCCGACCATTCGCTATTATGAGGAGATTGGTCTCTTGCCGCTGCCACCTCGTAACGAAGGAAACCGTCGTATCTATGATACCGCTGCCATCAATCGCCTTGCATTTGTCCGTCATGCGCGCGCGTTGGGGTTTGAGATTGCAGCAATACGGACTTTGCTGGAGCTTCAAGGCAAGCCAGGCCAGCCATGTGATGCAGCCGATGCCATTGCCAGAATACGACTAACAGATGTCGAACAACGTATCGATGCTCTTGGTGCTTTGCGAATTGAATTGAAACGCATGATTTCTGAATGCACTCTTGGAAATGTCTCTGAATGTCGCGTGATCGAGATACTTACTGATCACAATCGACACAGCATCAGTCATGGCTAATCAGCTGACTAATGCTATTTTTTCCTTCTGTTAAAAAAGTCAATCCTATCAGTCGAACAGGTTGTCCCGCCAAGGGTTGGCAATCGTCAGGCGATAATTCTCCGGCGCTCTTCATATTCTCTTGCATCGATATCGCCAGCTGCAAACCGTTCGTTCAATATATTCAGTGCTTCACTTGATGAGCGATATCCAGAGCTATTGCCACTTGCCCATTTTACGATCATGACAATCGCAAGAATTATAAGCGCAAAAAATCCAATCATCATAAAGGGGCCAAAGAACATTCCGCCCCAGCCCATCATCATATTGCTGCCATTCATCATTCCGTTATCCATCATGTTGCAATTCTCCTATGTTTGAGTTTTGTTCAATTTACAGCTTCCAACGACAGGAAGGTAAAGTGAGGGTTTGGTAATGATTCCACATAATTGATCGTACGGAAATTGACCCAGATTTACCCTAACTATAAGGCGTGGTATCTTGTCGATACCGGCCCCACAGCTTTTCGGTAAGATACCAAATACCACCGTTGCCAACACCAATTGCAACACCCAGCCAACGCCAGCCTTCTATACCGAACGACAAAACATCAAAACCATGTAATGCCACGGGAATCGTCATAAAAAGAAAGAATGGCCCAGTATAATAGCAATGTGTTCGACCGCACCGTCTTGCATTCAACAGGCAAGCGCCTCCCATCCACGCCAATGCAGCAATCCAAATCACTGTTCTGGCGAATGGTTCAAGCAATATAGACAATATCATGGCACCAATTGGTAGGCCCCATACGAGCAAGAACACCTTGATTCCCGATGCCCAATCATTGACTGGCTGATCGATTGACTGCACCAGACTCCTAACCCGCACAACACGATAGTTTTTTCACATCCATATCAAATGTTTGTGCTGCCAGTTTCAACCCTTCAACGGTTGTCAAATATGGGAAAATCATAGAGCCCAGTTCTTCATAGGTCATGCCCGCCTTAATCGCCAAAGCGGCAGTTTGAATGCTATCAGAACCTTCAGGTGCAAGGATATGGGCACCAAGCAGCTTTTTGGTTTTTGCATCTGCAATGAGCTTAAACAGACCACGGGTATCACGTGCAGCAAGCGCGCGTGGCACATTATCCAAAGTCAAAATCGAAGTTTTTACATCGAATCCTGCTGCCCTAGCTTGAGCCTCAGTATAACCAACACTGGCCACTTGCGGATCAGTGAATACCACTGCAGGCATCACACTGTTGTCGTATGAAAGAGAATTGCTGTTCAACGCATTTTTGGCGGCAATTTTTGCACCATAAGCTGCCATGTAGACGAATTGATCGTTCCCGGTCACATCACCCGCCGCATAAACATTATCGCGTGTGGTGCGCATTTGCGGATCAACGATAATACCTTGATTACCGGCGATATCGATTCCGGCTGCTTTCAAATTCAACTGATCGGTATTGGGGGTACGACCAGAAGCAATCATGACTTTCTCAGCCGTTATAACCTTCGCACCCTTGGGGCTATTTAAATGTAGGTGCACGGAATTTCCAATTTGCTCAATACGGTCATAGGTAATGCCTTTGACTATAGAGATACCTTCATCGGCAAAATAACCGGTCAATGCTTCACCAATTTCCGGCTCGGCTTCCGGCAATAGCCCGCGACGGCTTACGATAGTTACTTTTACTCCGGCGCGGGCAAATATCTGCGCGATCTCCGCGCCAATATAGCCTGCACCAATCACGATCATCGATTCCGGCAGCGTTTCCTGTTCAAGAGCCGTGGTACTATCCAGAAACGGCACGTCTTCAATGCCTTCAATTGAAGGCAATGCGGGGCGTGTTCCCGTGGCAATGATAATCTTTTTGGCATTGATGGGTTTGCCATCAACTTTAAGCGCGCCATCATCTGCAAATGAGGCCTTGCCTTCCAGATAGGCAATCGAGTTATAGGCAGGTAAAATGTCGATATATTTGGCCTTGCGCAGATCATCGACCAAGTCTTGCTTCTGCTTGACCATAGCACTCCAGTCGGTGACCTTGGCTTGAACCTCAATACCATCAAAGCGCTCAGCTGCACTTGCGGCATGGAGCGATTCAGCCGCCCTGATTAGGGCTTTGGAGGGTACACAGCCGACGTTGACGCAAGTGCCGCCAATCGTGCCATAGCCGATAACGGCAACTTGCGCTCCCTCATCCGCAGCAGTAATCGCCGCAGAAAATCCGGCAGAACCAGCCCCAATTACAGCCAAATCATATTGGCCATTCGCAGGCTTATCATTATCGTAACAATCACTCATTTAGTTCAACTCCGTAGTTTCATAATTTTGTTAATTCTCACGCTGTCTGGGCGTTTGATTTTCTTACATAAAGCCCATAAATCGCCACTAGGGCGACAGCAGCAAGTGATATGCGCAGGGCATATCGGAATTCTAGCCAGATTAGCAGGGCAGCAAAGGCAACCACAAGAATGGCAATAACGGTCTTGGGTGAAGCACCCGGCCTGCCAGCGCGAATGTAAAGCGCCTGGGCAACAACGCCCAATGACGCGAACATTACCGGAAACACCACAAAGTCTATTCCACCGACAAGGCCGGATAGTCCGGCACCGGCAAATGCCAGCACCAGCAAGGGTGTAAAACAGCAAACTGCCGCGATCAGACTTCCAGCTATCCCGGTTTTGAGCATTTTTGCGCTCTGTTGTCGTTCAGTATCATTCATTCTCTATCATCCAGTTAGTTCATCTGTGTTTCTTTGAATCAGGCAAATTCAATAGAGATGCGAACGCAGTCCACCCATTATTTATTCCGGCGTTCGCACAATCAGACAATTCGCTTGGCTCAACGACAAAATTGTTAGTGTGCCTGACTTGCGTTTCTTCGACAGTTTTCTTGCGGGACATTAAACGTTTATGCCGAATGACAGAAGAAATCGTAAGTCCTACAAGAGCCATTACCAGTGCCGCAATCAAACCAAATCCGCTAAACAATCCAGCCAAGCCACCCACCAATGCTACCAAAGCTGCGATACCGCCGCCGCAACAAACAACCATTAATGGTGCCCCAATAAGTATTGTGGTCAAGATGGCAACAGGTTTATCAGACATGACATGGCTCCTTCATGGATCTAGAATTATGGCCTAGTTGATAACTTTGCCTTCATAGCCATAGTCACTTGTGCTTTTCGCAATAACATTGGGCGTGGTGATTGCATCGTCGTAGCTCACAACAAATTGGGCCGTCTGGTTATTTTGATTATAACTGCCGTCAGTAATTTCGGCACTTTTAACCGCATTGATTGCTCCTGCAGCGATATATGGACATGAAGAACAATATAACCCGCTCACTTCAATATTTGTGGTACGCTGTTCAGCGCTTGCAGTTCCAGAAGCAAGTGACAAAACCGCTACAGCAAAGACGGTGTTGAGTATTTTCATAATTCTACCTTTCCTATTGATGCCACAATTAGCATCACAACAATAATTGCTAACCGTATAGCCCTTCGTGAAATCGATTTATTGAATAACCGTCGATGGGAAGCCAACATCGGCGGTCGCTTCACGGATTTCTTCAACATTGGTCAAAGTATCATCATAGGTTACCGTGGCCGACAAATCCTTCATCGTCGCTTCAACGCTCTTAATGCCGTCAAGCATATTAATTGAACCTTTCACAATATATGGACAAGAGGCACAAGACATACTGGGTAAAGAGAGTTTGATGGTTTTATCAGCAGCCATCGATACAGATGATGCGAGCACAGTAGATGCGAACAAAACTGCAGTTAATAGAGATTTCATGTCAAGTCTTTCCTTTAATATCCAAAAACAAGTGGTGCGAGATAAGGGATGATTACAGGCCACGAGAATGCAATCAGCACAAGTATGGTTGCAAACCACAAAGACCCTTTGACGAGGCGATTTGGTAATGGCTTGGCGCAGGCTGAATCTTCTGCGCATGCTACCTTGGGTTTACGGTAAACAAGGTAGTAACCATAACCAAGAAAACCCAAGGTAATAGCGATAAAAATTGGTTTATATGGTGTAAGTGCAGTCAGGTTTGCCATCCAGGCACCGGATATGCCGAGACTAAACAGCACGAGGGGAACCACGCAACAGGTGGAAGCGGCAATAGCACCAAGGATTCCACCAGCGGCAATAAGTTTAGTTTTGGTTGAATCATCACTGCTCGCAGCTTCGCCAGCTACGATATTGGCAACGTCACTCATGTAATTAATATCCTCTCGCTTTTTCTTCACTGTGACTATATGATAACATCTGTACTAACTACAGATGCAAGAGAATAATTCATGAGCGAAATCACAATAAAGAGAGGCTACGCGATCGGGGAGATGTCACGCCAAACAGGCGTTAATATTGAGACAATTAGGTACTATGAGCGAATTGGCATTATCCCAAAGCCGGATCGCACAGAAGGTGGGAACAGGCAATATAATCATGATGAGCTAAAACGCCTATCTTTCGTGAGGCGTTGCCGAGAACTAGGTTTCAGTCTTAATGAAATTCGTGCACTACTGGAAATGGCCGACCGTGATGATTTTACTTGTAACGAAGTACACGATATGACCGCCTCCCATCTGATAAACGTCAAAAAGAAGCTCAATGATCTAAAACGACTTGAGCGGGTTTTGAAGGGCATGGTTGCAGAATGCAGCAAAGGCGACGTTCCCGATTGTCCGATTATCGACACGCTGTTTGAATTGAAATAACCGTAGATGTTTTTCTACCAATATTAGACCATTGTTCTGTTTTGATTCAATATCTTCCTATATCTGATTAGAAATAATCCAAGTAGCGACATCGTCGATTTGGTAGATAATGTGCCCTGCGCCAATTGACGCTTTTCATAACCTTCAATCCGTCTCGGTTTTTGCATTTGCGGCTGGCACCGCCGGTTGCAAATGCAAAAACCGCCCGATCATTTCTGACCGAACGGCTCTTGGCGGAGAATTTTCCTACTTAACAGAAGTGTTTCTTGACACTCTTCCAATTGCTCATGGCCTCGATGCCGCCTCGCTTGGTGTATGAAGCCATTGGAAAGCGCATATATCGTGGCTCCCAGTCTTTTTTGCCACCTGTGCGGGTGCCGTCAAGATAATCGCGGATAATCCCCTTTTGCACCTTCGCAGTTGCAGAAATATTGCCATCTGCCGAGGCCTTGGTGCCAACATGTTTGATGATGGCGTTAATGGCTTCCTTATCCCGTAACAAATCAAAGAAAGCATCATCTGGTGACCAGCTTTCCATCATATCGACACAGAGCATTTCACCCAGAACTTCGACCATTGCAGAGCCATTTGGCAGGGTTTCTGCCACAACGAAAGTGATAATTGTCGTGACCTGCTCATCGGTAAGGGCAATCAGTTTGGCGAAAACCTCATAAAGATCATGGCAATTTTTCCAATCCTCTTTTCGTTGCACGAGTGTATCATTGGTATCTTTGCCGCAACCGAGCAAATCCCGCACGACCTGACGTTGATCGTCAAATTTATCTTCGGCATTGTTGGTTTCCAATGAATGTGAAATCACCTCGGTATTGGCCTTTTGAGCATCGGCTTTGATACTCCAAAGCGAAGACCCTGCTATCATTTGAGCAACGCACAGGCGAAGTGCTACGCCACTGTGATTGAGCAATTCCGTGCGAACGGCAGAATGACGGTGCAAATCAAGATAGTTCTGCATGGCCTTGGTGAGTTCTGGTTTTAATACGGGGGTAGTATCCTCATCAGCGGATTCAGCCTTTTTAAGCAATTCCACCGCTTTGGTGGTGAGATAGCCTTCGTTGAAAGTTACTTCGCCATTGCGGGAAATCTCGATATAGACCGCTCCCCCTTTAGTTTTGGCAATCTTGGTAAAATCCCATTTGTACCAGCTTTCGCCAACTTCCAAGATATTCACCTGTGACCAGCCATTATCAAGATAGCGTTCTTTCGCCTTGGCAATCTCAATATTCTGCAATTCCCAGAATTTGGGGGCATCATCAAAATAGCGGTTTTCACTGAATAGATCGGTGATAATGCCGCCCTTATAGGTTTCAAGATCAAACAGAGCGGTATCAACTTGAATATCTGCTCCGCCAAACAGCCATTCTTTCAGGTGGCTTCCTTGGGGCGCATAACCATCCCCATTGAACAGTTCCAGCCATTCTTTTTGTTGTTTTTTGGTTGCCATCGTCAATTGACGAATAGTCATCGCGTTGATCTTCTCGGCTCGGTAGGCATTGAGAATAGGGAGTATCAGATTTGCAATTGCCAGCCTTTGTGTGACCAAACGCTTGCTGATACCAAATTGACTGGCAATGTATTCAACCGACTGACCCTGTTTTGACAGGGCAGAAAACGCCTTGTACTGGTCGATTTCATCCATGGGCAATCTGGCAATATTTTCAGCCAATGACGCTTCAATTGCTTTGGCATCGTCCCCTGCTTCCATGACAATACACGGCAACGGGTCAACACTTATGCCTGATTCTTTGGCTTCTTCTGCCAATTTTTGTACGGCATAAAAACGGCGTTGCCCCGCCACGATTTCAAAGCCCTGGCATTTTGTGTCGTCTTTGTTTGGGCGCACCAAAAGCGGTTGTAATACCCCCAGTGAGCGGATGCTTGGCAGAATATCACCAATATCCTTCGCCCCTTTTTTTCGAACATTGATGGTTGTTGTGTTTAGGTTTTCGATATTTATATGTTGTAATTCCATGGCTTTTTTCTCCTTATAACCAAGTTTGAATGTGCGTCATCGCACCATGCAAAACCCTCACTTGAAGGTCGTGCATGAAACCTTGGCTAGCGCCGAGCGACCAAAACAAAGTTGGAAATGCCGAGCAAAGCGAGCCATTTTTTGGGAGAGCGATCAAATCCCTGGGATGGGTCAACACTCTTCTCGGGAACCGCGAAGCGGCGGAAGATTGTTGACGCACAGCAACGCGTCCCCTGGTTTGATGTAAGCTGGATTTAGGTTTCCAAGCACGTCGAAGACGGGCGTAGATAAGAAGTGGCGGCTACTTTGCCGCCTCCCCTACTCTTCTGTCAGGGATCGTCACCCGAATGGGACAAAACCGTTGTTCACGGATTTGGTTGAGCTGAGCGAAATAGAGCCCGCCCGGACATCAGCAATTTCCTTGTTGGCTCGAAGCGTTTCAGCTTCCATCATTTCCGGGGATAGATCATCATTCATGATGCCGCCTTTTTCTTGGGCAGGATCACAAGACGGCCACCAGCTTTTATGATGATCTCTTTGGGAAAAATCAGGCTATAACCGGCCTTTTTGGCTGTGGGCTCCATTTCGCCAATGATAGTGCGCCACTTGCCGGGCCAATAGGCCTCAAATTCTTCGACCGGTGCCCCCCTGCCCGCTTCGATCAGATGCTTGTGTTCTTCCCACCGGTTTAACAGCGGATGGCCGATAGTACTGAATTTCTCCACCCATTTGCATTCCGAAAGCAGCGATTCTTCTTCCGTCTCAACGGTTTCCAGGATCATAAATTGCGGGGTGAGTTTTTGGGCGTGGGCCTCAGCAAGCCAGGCTTTAATTGAGCCTTTTGGGTGTTTGGTTTTTTTGGTGCGGGGCGGCTTTAAATGTTCTGATTTACGGCGCTCAAAATTGCCAGTCTGTCCAATATAGACCAGATGGCGGGTAATGGGATCAATGATCGCGTATGTCCAGTACAATTATTCCTCTGGCTGGTGTTCAAAACAAATGCCTCAAGAACCAATATGGGGCGAATTTCATTCAATGCCGGTTTGATGTTCCTGGCAAGAATATTGATGGTTCCATCCTCAACAAAACTGCACCCGCTACCATCAGCGATGGGCGGGCAAATATTGTTTAAGAGCATCAATCACCACATTATTGAGATTAATGCCTTTTTCTTTGGCAAAGAGCGCCGCATGACGATGAAGTTGTGATCCGGTACGCACATTGAAGGTGCCCTTGAAGGGCAGTTCTGGCGCAATTCCCTGTTCTTCACAAAGTTCAAGATAATCATCAACAGCTTCGCAAAAAGCAGCTTCCAGACTATCCACATCGGTGCCTTCGTAATTAATCAGCGAGCGGATAAATTCCACCTTGCCATGAAAAACCCGATCCTCTTTGCTGAAGAGGACAGAACCCTGATAGTCTTTGTATTTAAGCATGTCGCTCATATCAAATTCTCCTGTTTCAGCAGATTGAGCACATCATCAATCGCATATAGTTTCACGATATTCCCTGGGTGCGGCTTGTGCAGGGTGATTGGCGGTGCCGTATTGTGGATAAATCGGCGGCGGGACCCTCCAGTCTTGCCTTGTTTGGCCAATTCATAGCCAAGCCCTTCAAGCACCCTTTGTAACTCATCCCATGAGAAATCTTTCGGGCGTGATTTTAGCCGTTGCAGTAGTTTTTCTTTCCGGCTCAAATGCCACGCCTCACATTGTTGTTAGGATCAATATACAGGAGCGTCAGAATTTTTGCAACTATTTTTAGTTGCCACTCTCTAGGTGGCCACCTATAAATTTGGACGCGTTATAAAACCTCCTTAGAAGCCCGTACAACGGTTTAATTCTCCAAGCCTGCCTCTATGACAAAAAATTTGTTTTTTTGCCCCCTACCCTACCACAATCTCAAATACGGTGCTTTCAGCACGCACTAAGGATCGCCATTTGATCTCTGGCCTTTCAACGTGTTTTCATCGAAAGCAATCTTACAGTTCTATCGGTTTGCTCAGTTGTTTGAGGTTTGAATATTGATGGTGCATCTTTCTAATTATAAATAAAGTACTGACAGCGAAGCTGGCAGTTCCTTTTAGGCTACGCCGATTAGGCGTAGGGCGAAGCGAGCTTTGCGAGCGAAGGGTAGGTGTTTTTATGATATGTTGTAATATTGGTTTAGTTGCTAGTTTTGGTGTTCGATTGGTGAGAGTGTCTATTGTGTTTTAATCTGTGTTTTAACTGTGTTTAAAAATTTGGACAAAATTGTAAGGTGTTGTAATTAAAGGGAGAAATAGCCTATAAAATTACCATTTCTGTGTGAAGTTCCGAAGTCTTATGTGTGAAGTTCCGAATCTCTCTGTGTGAAGTTCCGAATCCAATAGTCCAGATTTTCACGGACTTATCCCAATTCCATAATGTGTAAAGTTCCGAATTTATTTGACATTATGTGTAAAGTTCCGAAACTGGCGGTATGTGTAAAGTTCCGAATCTATTGTAAGCTAATAATGTTGGAAAAAACAGAACGAAGTCCCCTCCTCCCAGATCGGCATCCTGAGCCGGACTTTTTCGTATGCGATATTTTTGATGCCGCGCCGAAATCTGACACGGCCTCTATGGATAACCCGCTGTTTACACTCTCGACAAAGCCCGACATGACCCCGAGAGAATATCAACGCGGCGATACCTGGCTAAAGCTAAACCCTTCCCCTCACGGCCTTGCTACGGTCCATGATCGCGATATTCTAATTTATTGCATATCCCAGTGTATGGCGGCGCTTAATCAAGGGCAAAAGATCAAGCGTACCTTGCGTTTTAACGCCCATGATCTGCTTAAGACGACAAATCGCGCTACCAACAAAAAGGGTTATATTCTCTTTAAAAATGCTCTGAGACGGCTTCAGGGTACCCAGATCGAGACAAACATCACCACCGGCGGCAAAGAGACCTGGGAAGTATTCAGCTTTATTGAGAGTGCCAAGACCATCAAGGAAAGCCGTGAAGGCCGCATGCAGGCAATAGAGATCACTTTGTCCGATTGGATGTTTAACGCCATTAATGAGAAGGGCAAAGACATTCTGACCATATCCAGGGGCTATTTTCGCTTAAGAAAACCTCTGGAGCGCCGTCTATACGAAATTGCCCGCAAAATGTGTGGGCAAAGTAGCTATTGGCATTTGAAGTTGAAAACCTTGCATACCCTCACCGGCTCCACCTCTTCAAAAGCAGAGTTTAAGCGCCTAATGAAGTCAATCATTGTGGACAATGCCAAGCACGGTCATATTCCCGATTATACCTTTGAGTTAAATGGCGAGCTGGTAAAAATCCGGCCTCGCAAGGACTTCACTGATACCTACACCACTCCTGAGAAGCCCAATGCGCTTGATAAGGTTATTCTTCGTGGATCAGGCATAGAAACTGCCAAAAAATTCGCAGCAGGCTATGATATCTACCACCTTCAGGAAGAATGGCGTGAAATGCTGGCCGCCAAAAAATCCATCCCTGAAAACCCTGAGGGCTCTTTTGTTTCCTATGTGAAGTGGTACGTCAAAAAGCATGGCAATGCACGAGGGTGAATATACCACTTGGTACCTTTTGGTATAGTACCTTATTATATAGTACTATATTCTAGGGTATGGTAAGGTACTTTTAATATTTCTATTCTATGTATCACTGATCCGCATTTTCACCTTCAAGAGAAAGTCCAATCCATGCCTGTTATTGCATTCGCAAATTCCAAGGGCGGTTCCGGCAAAACAACAAGTGCCTTGCTGCTTGCCTGTGAGTTGGCTGAAACCACCGATGTCACAATCATTGATGCTGATCCTCGTCACCCCATAAGCAAATGGGCAACCCCAAGAGACAGCAAATCGGTGCCGCCAAAACGTCTTACCGTTCTTCAAAACGATTCAGAAAACACCATAATTGATGAAATTGAAGAAGCCGCAGCCCGTGATCCGTTTGTCATCATTGATTTAGAAGGGGTGGCATCAAAAAAGAACGCCTTTGCTATTTCACAAGCCGATCTCGTCATTATTCCGATGAAAGAACAACAACAGGATGCCGAAGCCGCTCTCGATGTCATCAAAGAATTGGTGACCCTATCAAAAATGTCCGGTAAAAAACTTCCATTTTCTGTCCTGTTCACACAAACAAAGGTGGTTGCCAAATCAAGGACCTCACGCTTTATCGCCAAACAGTTTCGCGATAATGCGCGTATCGATTGTTTCAATGTGGAAGTAAATGAACGAGATGCCTTTGCTGCCATCTACACAATGGGCGGATCAATCAGAACCCTTGATGCCAAGCAAACAAACGGTATTGATCGCGCCGTCGAAAATATCACAGGATTTGCCGCCGAAGTGGTGACAAAGCTTCGTGCTCAAAATATCGATAAACAGGGGAGGGCGGCTTGATGGCAGAACAAACAAGACAAGGATTGGGTATGGATGATCTCGGCCTGGATGATTTCAAGCCACGCCAACCCTCTGCACCAAAAAAACCGGCACAAAAGGCCGTAGCCGAAGTGACCAGTTTCCCTAGCCGTGAAGCTCCAGATGATGATCAGCTCAACATCAAGGGACCAAAAGCTGTCCTTGACCGCTTCCGTGCCCTACGCAAGTCTGAGCGCTATAAATACGCTGATTTGCTTGAGTTTATGATGGATACCTATGAGCAAAAGAAACGATAGGAGCGATCGAGTGAGAATTCTCAACTATTGCATTGGGAATGAAACACTAAAGCCTATTTAGTTTCAAATTTTCATGTCAAAGGAATTTAGTATGGACAAATTCGACATTGTAAAATTGAAATGCAACCAGGCTATAACTGAACTGAAGGCCCTCAAGCAGGAAATTAAAAAAAACTATCCCGATGCTGACACATGCCAACTATTCGGGAAACGGTCTCAAAGATCGTGGTTGTCGCAAGCGCGGGAATTAAAGGCAAAGGGCAGACTGAATTAGAACGGCAAACTATCGTCAATATTCAGCGGCCAAACGGTAGGCTCATAACAACTATATTTTTTGATAATGGCTGTGCATTTTGGACAACCAACGACCTCGCCATTGATCTCGACAAGGCCAGAGCCGTTGCAACACTTACCCTCAAAATCCGCAGGGTCATAATCGGGGTGATCGATTACGTCTTTCATGGTTTTGCCTCCTGTAAAATCCGCCGTTTCTGGCCGCTCGGGCAGAATATCTTTGTCGAATGGGATAACAAGTTTTTGTGGTGGTTTGGTGGCTCCACGCTCAGAGCATCGAGGGCAAGGGTAGCGCATTCGGCGCTTTAATTTTGTCCCATCCCTTCTGATGCACGGCACAAGCCAATAGCCACGGCCATCACAGGCGGGGCAGGTTTCATAGATGGTAGCAACATTGTCGGTCATAAAATTACTCGCTATAAAATCCCTTTGTGAAATACAGGGGTCATTTTTTACCCCCGCTCGGTGACGGTGAATTCCGATCATCATTAATCACGGGTTCGCTTACGACTGCGCCCTTTAGAGCGACGACGTTTTGAACCTTTGGCTGCCTGTTTAAATTCATCACGGACTTTACGCTCTGGTGTAGCCTTTTTGGACTTGGCTTTTTGCACAACCGTATCAAAGGAACGGCGGCGTTCATTGTTTCGCTGTGACCATTTGGCTTTCAACTCCTTTTCTTCTGCCGTCTGGCGCTGAATAAGAGCCGTGCGTTCTGTATTGTAGGTTTTGCCTGCCTGAGAGAGTAGGGTGCTCTGGTCGGCTTCTATAGCGTTCTTGGCAGCGCCTATCTCCTCACGCTTTGCCTGGCTTAAATGTCGCTGCTCAACCTTGTGCAGCTTTTGCAGGGCATCAGTCCGTGCCTTCTTGCTGGTTAAGAAGTTAAAGGCATGACCCATAAAGCCACGAGAACCATTAGGATCAATCTCGCGGCGATGTGCAATGGCCAAAAGCGCATTTTCGACTTTGCCGGAAAGCCTGCCTTCGCGCTTTTCAAAAGCCTGCTTCTCGGCATAGTGATTACTATGTAATTTTGTCTGTTGGGGACGAAACTGCTCATTGATCTGATCTTTGGCCCGCGTGATCGCATCACTGGCATGGCTATTGATTTCACCGGTTTTGAATTTATAGCGATCCTCCAAATCCACCCATTCACGGTCTTGGCGGTGATGCATGGATTTACCCTGTAGGGATAATCCGGCATCTTTCACCTGTTCTTTGTCCTTGACGCGGTTCGCTTCGTTCTGATTGGCTGCCGCCGCCTGATTAAAATCTTTTTCTGAACTGCGTGGCCGGGATTTTTCGCCGGCAACAAAATCGACCTTTTCGCCATCCGCTTTGCGTTTTATGGCATCGGCCTTCTGGGCGCGGG
Source organism: Flavobacteriaceae bacterium (assembly GCA_016763595.1). Classification (GTDB taxonomy): domain Bacteria; phylum Bacteroidota; class Bacteroidia; order Flavobacteriales; family Flavobacteriaceae; genus Polaribacter. The sequence goes on from JAESTN010000167.1 coordinate 13,665, forward strand.
CAGGGCAGTAAATATGCTCTTCACCGCGCTCTTTTCGATAGGCCAATCCCCAGGCGCTCAGTTTGTTGCGATCCGCATGTACTGAAAGATTGCGACCATCCTCTTGCGAAACCAAATTGACGATCACATGCACATGCGGGTGCGGCTCGTCATTATGCGCAACAATAATTGCCTGGCGATCTTGAGCACCAATTGCCTGTAGGGATTCATCGGCAGCCTTAATCATTTCGGCTTTATCGATCTTGCCAGCCTCATCGGGATGCCAGGCAATTGAATAAGCATAAACTGCGCCCTTTGATTTCTGGCCGGTATTTCTAACGCCCGCTTCGCGCTTTAATCGGCCCTGATCCATGGCCGTTGCAGCCATAACACGACCGGCGGTTTCCGGGTTTAAATCATCTTTGTAAAAACCGCGCGTTGCCGTCCATTCAACCCGATCAGTTGTCGTGCGCTCAGTCTCGCCTTCCTGCTTTTTATCATGCAGGTAATAGGCAAGCGCACCATTAAAGCTGGTACCGCGTTTGGTGACTTTAGGAACCATAGCGCCGGACCAGTCCATCCAGAACCGTGTGGAGTTCTTGTAGGATAAAACCGAGATGTTCGGGATCATGATCGCGACCGCGATTAAGCTGACGGGCGATCTGATTGACGTTATTGCCAATCCGGTTCAAGGCGGAAATCACACTGGATAGGGCAGGGGCACGTGGTCGCTTGATCGGTGCGGCCGTAAGCTGCTGACGCACCCATTCAGACAGATCAACGCCAGCACGTTCGGCCTTGAGCTCAAGGTCGATCCGCTCTGCTCTCGTTAGCCGTACAGCCGGCAAACGGGCAGTACGTTTTTCGTGCTCTTCCTTCTTTGGCCGGCCACGCTGTTTCATATTTGTCGGCTCCTTTCAAACCGTATCCAAGGACGCCCCTTGGTCGTAGGGGAGCGCCGAAACGCTCCTTGATGGGCCAGGGAGGGCAACAACTCCCGGTCTGGTTCCAAGGGCACGAAGGCTCTTGTTGCGATCCACCGGCAATGCGGTGGGCCATGGTACGTCCAGTAGGAGAGGGCAATCTCCTGAGCCTGGTCATGACCCAACGGTGATCCGTTGGCTTCGTCTGGGAAAGCTCCCAGGCCGCCTGCGGGCGGCATAGCCGGGGTTTTGGGGGGATGCGTTGAGCCCCCTGAACGAGATTATTTGGGTACCAAATATATATCTCGCTATTCGACTAACTCATCACTTAACATAAACCACCATATTATGCCAATACATTTCGTATACTCACCACAATCGCCCGTCTCATAACAATCCACCAACACTGGATATGGATCGAATATGCACCATGGGTTGCCACTTATTGAATACAATCTTTGGGCCCAACCTATAAATTCAGCCTTGGTATCTATGGGAAAACAACAAGGCTGGTGATCGTCGCAGGCGGTGGGGTTCCGGGGTTTCATTCATGCACGACCATCGGGAGTGTCACTGAATGAAAGGGCGGAAGAAGCATGAGGGGATCGCAGAATTGACCAGGCGCGAAAGCACCTGGTCAATTGATTTCCCTCGATGACGGATTATTGTCGGGTGATTTTTCCAAGGGCAATGGTTAAAGCAGTGGCCTTGGTCTCATCCGATAAATCGGGCTGAGACTCGAGTGTTTTCATCAAATCATCCGCCAATGATGCGCCGACCGCTATTTCCAGCCGTTCGAGAAGTTCACGCATATCGGTGAGTGATAAATCTACGTTTTCCCATTCGTCGCTGTGGACAATGTTGAACATTTTAAACGTAGAAATAACTTCGCTGACGATTTTAGAATTGAGAAAAACGCCTTTTTTGCTGCCAGTAAAAAATTGCATCGGGCTATAGTGTTTTGTCATAAATCTATCCTTTTCAAAATTGAGTTTTGTTTACCATTGGGGACGGGTTTACATACGCTTTGAGGGAGCGGGTCAAAAAACGAAATGCTAGTAAGGCTTCTCGACAACGGAGAGTAGCCGCACTTGTGTTTCGCAGGTTTTGAGGCGCGCCCGGCGTATGTGAAGCTGGCCCCAATGGTGCCCCATAACCAAGCCTTGTAAAAAGGCTCGGCCATATTGTTAGGGTAAAGGTCAATATTCCTCTGCCAGCATGATCGTCAAAACGCGGCATGTCTGTTTTGGATCGTCTGGATTTTCGCTGCCACCGGTTTTCGTCAGATTGTAATAATCAATCTTCCAGAAAATCTTGCCAGCACCATCCTGATCAAACGCGCCAAAATCATGCTCGCCATAAGGGTCGTTGTCCTCGCTGAAATCATCAAAGGCTCGCACCTTGGTGATGATGTCTTGTTGGACGTGATCGGGCAGGGATGCTATCCCTGCCGTCATCACGACTTGACCGGTGATGAATGTCTGCCGAAGCAGATCATTCAACTTTGATATGGTCGCTTGGGCACTCATTATGCACCCTCGGACTGATCAGTCAGCTTTGCAGCCTTGGCCAGTTTAGACGTTCTGTCGTAAACCTTACCGGCCAGCCTTGCGACGCGCAAAAGCTCTGAGCCTGAAAAGCTGTTGGTGCTTTTGACCTCGCCGGTTTTTGCATCGGTGTAAGTCCGCTCAAAGGTCACAGAGAAGAACGTGCCGTTGTCGCTTTCATTCTTCCAGATTGCTGCCTTGATGGCACCGTCTCGAATGTTCTCGATCGGGCGGTTTTTGGTTTCATGTGTCATTGTATTTTCCTTATCATTAGGGCGGAAATGATTTTCCATCCTTATGAGCGTCCCGTTTCTGAGCATCCGGGATGGGGCAATTTTCTTCTCGGGAGACCGTTAGGGGTTCTTGGCTGGCCGTACTTGTTCGGCCTGACTAGAACGCATTACGGCGGAAGATGATTGCGCCACAGCCGTAGGCGTCCTGGAGGGTCTGGTAGGGATTTAAGCGTATATGGATGGCAATTCGTTTCTGGTTTGACGGAAATTCAAAGGCACATAAAACCACCTGCATCTGACACATCAATCAAACGGAACCGCAAGTTTAGCCAATCAATGATCAGCGCCACACTGCCACTTTCTTCTCCATGACATTTTTTAGAATTCGATAATTTAGGCGTTTGTACCAACCACCTTCAGAAGAGTTGCTCGCCACAAGGCAGCCCGGTTTGATGGATCAAACAGGGCAGGGGAAAGCTTAAATGACCAACAATCCCCTCAAGTGCTGTCCTAGTCGCAAAATGCTCCTGCGGGATCACTTGACCGGCTTTTATGGCCAGGGTGCATATGGCAAATATTGTGCTATGGATAATCAAAGATAGATATTTAAATTTAAAAGGAATTATTCTCATTGCCTAAAAGTTATATGGGGGGCTTTGCAACAAAGTCTGAACTTGATGAGCACAAAGAAAAAGACGGCGCTTTCATTCTCGGTAAAATTCATTCTGACCACGGCGTAAATTTTTCAGCCGGTATCAAAGACGATCGCCATTTATTCATGGTGGCCGGTTCACGAGCTGGCAAGGGGACCACCATGATCATCCCTAATCTGCTTAAGTGGAAGGGCGGGGTATTTTGCATCGACCCCAAAGGTGAAAACGCAACAATTACAGCTATCAGGCGTGGGACTGCTGAAGCTGCCAAAGGCACCGGCACGAGCGTCAGGCCACCAAATTTCATCGGTCAAAATGTAGCTATTCTCGACCCGTTTAAAACAGTACGCGGCCCAGCACGTAAATACTGCGTCAACTATGACCCCATGCTTGATATTACCATAGACAAGGATGAGGAATCTTCACAAATCCTGGCAATCGCGGAAGCCATTGTTGTGCAAGAAAAAGGCAGCGGCTCGCATTTTACCGAAAGTGTTGAAACCATCATCGCCGGTTTGATCGAAGCAGTTATTCACTCTGAAGACGATCCAAAAAAACATACCCTGACCTTCTGCCGCAAGAAAATCCTCAAAGGCTTTGAGGGGCTAACTGAGTATCTTGGAGAGTCCAAAATCACCGATGCAGGACTTGCCCAGGATGCCTACAGCCTTCTCCAGCAGGTCGGGGATGAAGAGGGCGGTTCTTTTGCCAGCACCATATCCCGTCAAATGAAATGGATTGCTGATCCCAGAATTCAACGCCACCTGAACAACAGCGGATTCTCCTTGGTCAAGGCATTGCGCGAGAACTGGTCCGTTTATATCTGCATTCCACCCTCAAAAATTCCCCGTATGAAAAGATGGTTGCGGGCAATGGTCCGTATTGCCCTTGATGCCAAAATGGATGTTCTTGCACCGCCTGAAGGCGAAAGAACCCTCTTCATCCTTGATGAATTCTATGCCCTTGGCCATTTACAACTGATTGAAGATGCTGCCGCTTACATGGCCGGTTACGGCATTAAGCTGGTGCCTGTTATTCAGAATATCGGCCAAATCAAAAATCTCTATGACAAAAATTGGGAAACATTTCTTGGTAATGCGGGCGGCATAATTGCCTGGGGCCTGAACGATCTCGAAACAGAGAAATATATCAGCGATCGCCTCGGCCAGGTTCGTGATTATGAAAGCTCATTTAGCTCCGGCACAAGTCGCGATCCTGACAGCGCAGGCGCACGAAACAGAACTGATGGTGAAAGCATTGCCCTGCGCGATCGAGCCATCCGTTGGCCAAACGAAATTCACAAAGAAGGAGCCCGAGAAGAAAACAGAGCCTTTATCATTTCTGCATCTGGGCCGCCATTCATGGTGGAGCGCGTAGAATACATGAAACAACAAGGCCAGGGTCTATATGACAGTATGGAATTTGTAGAAGAATGGGAGGCTCACCGTGCCGAACACACCAAAACCTCCCGGTAGTATCTATCCATTCCAGGCTGGTCTTGGCTTTTTCTTGATGTTCATTGGCATCTTTGGCCTGGTAATCCGCAACATCTATTCGACAAACCCTGTGCATTGGCTGGTTGGTGGCAGTGTCATAGCTTTGATCGGATTCTTGCTGTGGCGCTATCGCAATCACCATCTCATTCAAGACCTCAAAATTTTCATCTTAAAACTCTTCAACCGCCATGACAGACAGCCGGGTGAAGATGGCCCTGAACCGTTTGACAATAATGATTTTGACTATGACCCCTCTCAATTCGGCGATGATCATCCTGAAGATGCACCAGGGACCAATGATAAAAAGACACAATCTGAGCCGCCAAAATCCAAACCCCACTCACAACGAAAAACAAAACCAACCAAACAACCGACGACCGCCAAAGACAACAAACAATTGGAATATGTCCGCAAATTAGAGGATTTACGGGACAATCCAAAATCGTCTGAAACTGAGCGAAACAAAGCAACTCGTCTACTTGAATTCCACGCCAAAACCTTCAAGCGCAAAAGAGGGCGGCACTCATGAAAACTATTTCTGAAATCGCCTATGTTGTAATGTGGATAGCCATTTATCGCGGGATAACAGGCTGGCTTGGTCCTGAGTTCATGACCAACTTCTCCAATTTTATGTTTGGTCCCTATGTTGATTTGTATAATCTCCATTACCGCGACATGATGCCTGGCTGGAACAATCCCTTTGTGATCATCATTGTCCTGGCCATCATCGCCATGATGACTCGTAACTGGTACCAGCTCACCCGTTGGGTGGCTGCTTTGGCCATCGCCCTGGTTTTCTTTGATATCGCTATTTGGATACTTGACCCCACGCGGGCGGCCATACCTGATCCAGATTGGGTTTTATACGCAATAACTGGATTTGGCTGGTTGTTATTCTCTGGTGCGTTGATCGAACCTGCTTTTAGAAGTTGGCTGCGCAATAAAATAAATAACCGTAGTTAAGGGGAAATAATGCTGCGTTTTCTCCTGTCTACCCCCTGGTTGTTATTGCGTTTTTTGCTGATCCAAACTGACCGCGATTATTCCCGCATGCTGATAGCAACCAGTCAAACTCATAGCCTTTCTGGTTATTGGGAATTTGTCGAGCTGCGAAGGGAAGAAGAACGCACCGGGGAATATGACCGAACCAACAAATTCAATTGGGAAGATATCGACGATTTTGAAGAAGATGCGGATCCCTATGACAACGAAGAAGAAAGTGAACCTGACACACCGCCAAAGGACCGTAAATTACCCTTACAACAGGCAGAAGAGCTTCTTGATCTCATTGCAGGGGCCTATGATGAAAAAGCCTTAAAAACCGCATGGTCGCAAAAAATGAAAGAAGTTCATCCCGATGTCGGCGGTACGGACGAACAAGCCCAGGCCGTCAACAAGGCTCGAGAAACAGTAAAATCGTTTAAAGGGTGGGATAAATGAATAATTTCTCTCTCACCTTGTATGAACTTTCAAAACGCTTCCAGCTTTACACCGCCTGGAAACTTGCAATTATCAGCTTCAGCATTGGTTTTGCCTGGATCACTTGGCAAGTAGCCGTGGTCACATCAGCCGTATATCTGACAGTAGCATCCCTATTTGCACCTGAAGGTAGTGACAACGCCAGCAATACCAAGCCATCAATCTTCAGCTCTGCCAAATATGCCTGGAATGCAGCAAATTATCACCAAGGTGCCGGAGCAACTGTTGGTAAACGTGAAATTCCCCAAGGTACCGCAACTCTATACAAACAAAACAGCAATAGCTGCGCACAAGCACCCTGCTTCAGGCTCGCGATATTTAATAAGGAAGCCGATAGCTACCCATTGCCAAGTAAGCAAGAAATTACAAAACTGTTTGGCAATGTGCTGAATGGGTCTCAGCCCCATGAAATTTACATGCATTCCCCTTATCGCCGCGCCCGTGATCTGATTATTACTCACTATGACACCAGTTTGTTTTTAGGTTCCATTGGCGTGAAAACAGGCTTTGGCATGTATAGCTCCGACTATTCTGATAAAATAAAAAAGGATGTTCGCAGATTTCTCCCTTTATACGGCTCTCAAAGCCAAACCCTCTATTGTGGTTTCAAGAATGAAGGCAATGGAAAGTGGCAATACAAAGCTGTTTATTGGTATAAAAAACGCCCTCCTGGCACCGAGCATGAATACCTGCGCCGGACTTTCGGAAAAAATCACCCTTTGCTTCAAATTTTTGATCCGGTTACCGTCTGTCCAAACCGCTATGTGGAGAAATGATATTGACCAGCAAAAAGAATGAAATAGCCCCTACTTCACCAAATGCCGCTCGCAATAGAATGCTACAAAAAATGGCAACGAAGCGAACTGAAAAAGAAGCATCAATAAAGGCTGCATCTGAAGCCTCCCGTTTCGTTCAATGTTCAACACATACGGACAAAGGCTATATCTTTCTGATCCGCATCAAAGGGAATGTCGCGCACATCTATGACAAGAAATCTGTTCAGGGCGGTGCAACAGCCAGTACCAATGCCAGCACCAAGGACATACATCTCACTTCATTTGAGCTGGAAAACGGTACAACGCTAGAATGTCCGTGCTGTCACAATGCTGAAATTTTTACTTGCCAGTGCGGACATTATTCATGCTTGCCAACAGGCAAGCATGTCTGCCCTTCGTGTAGATCAGTCACTCAATCAAATCAGCGGCATTCCACCAATGATTTGAATGCTACAGGAGGTGGTGGCCGTTCTGGAGGCAAATCCAAGCCCGCATTACCTAAAGGGGAAAGTGGATTATTCTTGGGGTTCAAAAAATAAGGCAATCGGTTCTTTAAGAATAGCTATCCTCCTGATCAATCAGCCAGTTAGCAGCCTGTGAGGCCTTTGAAGCGGCGGTAAAGATCGCTTTTTTGTCATTTTTCAGAACTTGAAGCCAGTTCTTAACGTAACAGGCATGGTCGGCACGAGGCTCCAGGGCAATACCAAGATCACCACAAAGGAAGGCTGCGCCAAGCTCTGCAATCAATTCTTCGACTGCATAGGATTCTGTGCCGAAACGACCGGACAGATCACGATCCAGCCGATTTTTAGCACCTGACCAATGCACTAACTCATGGCAAAGGGTTGAATAAAAGCCTTCTGCGGGGGTGGTCGTGTCAGTACCAGTGAAACGGCGGCGCTCGGGCATCTTAATTATATCCTTGGATGGAATAAAGCACGCTCTATCGCCTTCTTCTTCAATGATGGCTTTGGTTGCTGTTGCGAAGGCTTCCGCTTTGGTAATTGGATCAAAAGTGGCTTCATCTGGAAGCTCTTGTGGCTCGATCTCGAAACCATCAACCTGCGAAGCGTTGAAAACTCTACTTGCACGGGCAAACATACGCTCACCTTGTTCCGCCTCGCCGGTCTTCTCATTCTGCTGTTCGAAATTGATGGTTTTGTAAAAGACAACCAGTGATGATTTCTCACCTTTGCGAACTTGGCAGTCTGATAATTGCCATTGGCGATAGGTGCCCCAGACATTGGAGGGAAAGTCGTTCGCCTGGGCCGACACCCAAAGGCTTAAAATGTTCACGCCGTTATAGGGGTTTTTGGATGCTATGTTGACAGGACGGGCAAAACTGCCGCCTTTGTTCTTGATCCAGGGAAGTTGAAACTCGCCTGCGCTTTCGATTGCATCAACGATGCTGTTTGTGATTTCCTGATGGATATCGAATTTTGTAGATCGGGGCATGGTTTTCTCCTCTTGCCAGATTGTTGCCGCGTCCATTGCGACCTGATGGCATCCGAAGAGGCAGGGCAAAACAGCCCTTTCACCCCTCCCAAGAATTGGGAAAAGGGGCGGGCAAAGCGAAAGACGGCTTTAGCCGTTGAAGGGGATGGGGAGTTCTGCCAGGAATGCCAAAAGAAGGCTGCTTTGGCGTGGCATAGGAATTGTCTGGCGAAAGGTGAAAATCCTCGATCTTTAAATCTTATCGATGTCTGGAAATTGCGCCGCTATTTGATGCGAGAGATCGTCGAGCGGGAAACCCCGAACACTCGGGCAATCTCGGCGTTGTCCTGGCCTTCACTTCGCATTTTCAAAACCATGTTGCGTTGATAAGGTGTCAGTTTGAATGGCGGCCCCAGATGCTTTCCAGCTTTTCGGGCACGCTCGCGGCCTTCAGATGTCCTTTCGCTGATAAGAGAGCGCTCGAATTCTGCCAAACCACCAAGCACCGTTAGAATGAGTTTGCCGGTAGGTGTCGTGGTATCAGCCCATGCCTCTGCGAGTGAGTTTAGCTTTGCCCCTTTGATTTCGACCGTATGCACAATATCCAGAAGATCCCGTGTTGATCTGGCAAGGCGGTCCAACCTGGTCACAATCAAAACATCATCATCGGAAAGTACGGCAAGGGCTTTTTTCAATTCCGGCCGGTCTGATCGTGCGCCGCTTATTGTCTCTCTAAACACACGATCACACCCATGGGCTTTCAACTGTTCAAGTTGAGCATCAAGGGATTGTCCAGAAGTGGAAACACGAGCATATCCGATCATTTTCATGCAATCATTATGCACGCGATTAATGCACGACCCAAGCAATTGTTTTCATTGGCAGAAGATAGGCGTGCATAAGTCTTGATTAATGCACGATGCCCGTGCCGGAATTACACGTGTATCGTTTGACATGGACGAAAATCCACGAAAGCAACCATTTGAATTTTTGACTGGCGAGACTGTTCCAAAAACCGAAGAGCGGGCAAATTAATCTCTACCATCAGATGGATGTCCATTCTGCGACACGATTGGGGAGGCTGTTTTATGCCATGAATGTTCATTCCAGCAAAGCGGTGCAATTTCAAATGCGAACGATCAGGTCAACGCGGCATTGAGCGATTCCACAGATATGCAGCGCACAATAAATCGCTTGCTTCTGTAGTTACTACAGATTTTATACTGACACAATCTGCTTATTGAGAAACAATGGTATTCACCATTTTTGCAATTTTTTATCCAAATTGTAGTGGTTTGGAAGTGCGGAAAGGCATTTGATATGGACGACAATCAACCAAACGGGTCATCTGGTTTTCTTATTCTTGTACCAGCATTGTTGCTTTGCTGTTTAGGGCCGGTGCTTTTGGCATCGGCGTCTATTGGTGGGCTATCGTTTCTGTCAGGGGTCGGAGCCTACCTATCCATTGGTTTTGCTGCATTAGCCGCCATTGGAGCGATAATGTATTTTGGCGGGCGGAAGCGGCGCAATTAGAGAAATCCAGATTTCACAGAAAGGAGGATAAATTATGAAATACGCTGAACTGCTCGGTAAATTATCCTCAATTCTAATCGTGCTTTCTGCCCTTTCATTTGTAGCGGTCGGAATTGCCGTTGTGCTGGCGCCCGAAGCGCTAAAGGCGTTCTTTGATACCTCAATAAAGGAAATTCACAGTATTGGCCTTTTGGGCTCTGTACTCATTATGACCATTGCGGCACTTACGGCATTTCCAGCTGAATTACCTGCCATAGCATGCGGAGCGATGTATGGATTGACACCTGGATTCATCATCACGTGGATTACGGCAATGATTGGTGCAAGTGTGGCATTTTTCGTTGGCCGGTTTGTAGAACCAGCATTTTTAGAAGTTGTCATTGGGAAGAAGGTATTTGCCCTAGTAAGGAAAAAGGCAAATGAAAATACAGGAATCATGACATTGTTCCTGATCCGTCTGGTTCCATTGTTTCCGTTTTTTGTCGTCAATTTTGCATCTGGAATGTCTGGGATGAAATACCACAGTTATTTGCTTGCCACTGGTGTGGGAATAATCCCCGGGGCATTTGTAAGCAGCGCGATTGGTGCCGGATTGATCTTCGCAAATACGGTTATCGTGCTAATCGCCTTGTCTGTTTTCTTACTGACAGCTTTCTCTATCAAAATATACAGGAGTTCCAGTGTTTAGCCGAAAGCTCACGGTAAAGGCGCACCTACCAAATATCATTCAATATGAGGGTCGGCGTTGTGACAGATAGTCCGAAAAATTCACTGAATACAAAAGTGGTACTGGCAGTTTCAGAGGCACTTGCAATGCATCTGGTTGCTCAGCGATTTGGCATAGAGATATCAATGGCGGAGGACTGGCTGCGTCACCATCGCAACACGGTCGAACAAACTGGTACAAAAATTTCACTGCCACAATCTCCAAACTTCGACAAGTACCGACCATTTGTGGACCAGTTGATCAGCGATAAACCAGATATTAAAATGGGAGGAATTGCAGAGCAACTTATGGCAGAAATATTGGCTCCAAAGCCCTTGAAACTATCCAAAAAAAATTATACGACATATTCTTCAAATTCAAACAGCAAGAGCCGCCGGGACAAACTCAACACGCCGAAATAAAGTTCTCAATCGAATAATACTTTTGGCTGGTTTCCGATTTTGTAAAGATATCCGAACTGTGCAAGAGCCGCAACCATTGAAATTGCGAAAACAATCAATCCATGTTCAAGAATAATGCTGACCGCGATCAAAACAAGTTTATCCCGATTTGCTGAAATGAACCATTATGACCCAAGAACGGCAGTGGGAAGCCAGGTCACAGTCGCTGGTAAAATCAGAACCAAACCAATCATCAACAATTGAAGCAACACCAGCGGTACGACACCACGATAAATCGAAGCCATACTGATTTCTGGGGGTGCTGAGCCTTTTAGAAAAAACAAGGCAAACCCGAATGGTGGTGTTAGGAATGATGTTTGCAGCACAAGGGCGATCAGTGCTCCAATCCATAGCCGCGCCAGTTGGTCACTGCCAACATATTGTGCAAAATCCAGCGCCTTGATGGCGGGATACAGAATGGGTAGCGAGACAAGGGTAATTTCGATCCAGTCTATGAAAAACCCAAGCACAAACAGGATAAGGAGGATAACAAACAGGATTCCAAAATCCGAAAGAGCAAGGCTTTCGAACAGCCCGATGGCGATATCATCACCACCATAGAATCGGAACACCAGCGAGAACAAGCTGGCTCCCATCACAACAAAAAACACCATGCCAGTAATAATCATGGTGCGATAAAGCGCCTTTCGAAGCAGGGAAATATCAAACCCACGATAAAGGAATATCAATAGTGCGGCACCCACGGCTCCAACGGCGGCGGATTCCGAGGGTGCAACCCAACCGGCAATTATTGATCCAAGCACCAGTACAATAAGCCCGACAGGCAGCACCAGGCCGCGTATAATATGTGGCAGTAGAGGCCCATAGTCGATTTGGGTTCCGGCTTTGTCTTGCGGCCTTGACCAGACAATGTCCGAGACAATAAAATACACAGAAAAAGCCAATGCCAAGCACAGGATCGGTACTATTGGTGCCAGAAACATGTTGGCGATAGTTAAATCCAAGGCGTCAGACAAAAAGAACAGCATGATCGCGGGAGGAGCAATCACCCCGAGCGTTCCGGCTGCTGCAATTGCTCCTGTTGCGACTTCCGGTCGATAACGTTGCTCCAACATTGTGGGCAGGGCAGCAAGAGTGATGGTCGCAACCGATGCACCAATTACACCCGCCATGGGTGCCAGTAATAGACCGATCAGGATGACGGATACACACATATTACCCGGAATTCGCGCCAAAATTCGCTGCAAACACAAAAGCAATTCCCGCGCGGCACCACTGATCTCCAGCGCCACACCCATAAACAACAACATCGGAACTGCCGGGTAAATCAGGTTTTCACCGATTGCGGAGTAAACCTTGTTGGGAACAAGATACAAGGACGCTAGCGGGAACTCGTCGATCATCAATCCTAACAAGGCAAAGCTGACACCTACTCCAGCCAGAATACCCCCAACCGGAAAGCCAGTGAACAGTAGAACAGCCAATGTAAGCAGCATCAGCAGTGGAAAATAATCAACCAAAATCATTCTTTGACACCGTCTTCCCGGTTTGGATAAACCAGACGATAGCAGGCGGCCAAGAACAATAAAAACGCGCCAACTGGTAAGGCTGACTTTACAATCCAGCGCGATGATAGTCCAAAAGCAGCCCTTGAGCCTTCACCCTGCATGAATGACAACCATGTCATCTGGGTTCCGAACCATAGCAAGACCAATGACAGCGGCATCAGCATTGCAATTAACATTACCCGCTCAAGCATTGCCTTTCTTGCGGGGGAAAAACGCTCCCGCAAAATATCAACCCGCACATGTTTATCCACGAGATAGGTATAACCAATGGCAAACATCACGCAGGCAAAAAAGAAATGCCAGGTCAGTTCCTGAAGTGGTGTCGAACCCAATTGAAAAAATCGCCGGGTCACTATGTCAAAGATTGAAACCAGGGTTAGCCCGGGCAGAAATATCAGTGCTGCAAGAGCACCGCCAAACTTGATGATCTTCCGTGCAAATTCAAGCACTCTCATGATCCTCAATCTCTCGGATATTGCCTGCTAATCGGCCAACACCTAATTTAATATCGGTGCTTTCCAGATATTCTCTCCGGGCTTGCCGCAAGATCAGAAATGCTGAATTGAGAAATAACCCGGCCATAATGAACGCAACCAGCAAATCCGGCCATGCGGTCGCTGTAGCCCAAACACCCACACTTGCAATCAAAACCGCCAGATTGCCAATGGCATCATTGCGCGAACAAAGCCAGACAGAGCGAACATTGGCATCACCGTCTTTGTATTGCATCAGCAAAAGAACACTTGTAATATTTGCAGCCAGGGCAAGAAAACCGATGGCTCCCATGATTTCTGCTTTCGGTAGTCCTATGAACAGTGTCATATAGACCGTTGAGCTAAATACCCAAATGCCCATGAGCATCAGGCTCAAGCCTTTGACAATGGCAGCAATTGCCCGTGTTTTCAAACTCAAGCCGATCACGGCGAGGCTCAGTCCATAGGTCAATGCGTCGCCAAGAAAATCGAGAGCATCTGCCTGCAGCGCCTGAGAACCCGCTATCCTCCCAGCCATCATCTCGACCAGAAACATTGCTCCATTGATGGCAATTACAATCCAGAGTATTTTTCGGTAACGGCTATCTACACCATCAAATACCGGATTGCCTGAGCAACCACATGATGCTTCTTGTGTGGAACCGCATTCTTGATCAAATATTGGAACCATTTAGTCGTCCATTAAA